>ONAV01000058.1 GCA_900315925.1 uncultured Selenomonadales bacterium
CAACGTTTCCCCACCATTACTTTAAGAATCGAGGACGTATTTATGGAAGCATTAATTGTTTCTCTCCAGTCCGTATGGAACGACTCCGGTTTCGAGGGTCTTACCAGCGGTAACGTAATCATGCTCCTGGTAGGCTTGATTCTGCTCTACCTGGCTATCGGCAGAGGCTTCGAACCCCTGCTGCTGTCCAACATCGCATTCGGCTGCCTGTTGGGCAATATCCCCAAGACCGGTTTCTTTGACGAACCCGGCGTTATGCAGGTTATCCTGTACGGTATCAACCACGAAGTATTCCCTCCGCTGATTTTCATGGGCGTTGGCGCCATGACCGACTTCGGTCCGCTGCTGGCTAACCCGAAGACCCTGCTGTTGGGCGCTGCTGCCCAGGGCGGCGTGTTCGTTGCCCTGATCGGTGCCATGCTGTTAGGCTTTGATCTGCGTGAAGCGGCTTCTATCGGTATTATCGGCGGCGCCGACGGCCCTACCGCGATTTACCTGACCGTTAAGATGGCTCCCCACCTGCTGGGCGCTATCGCCGTAGCTGCTTACTCCTACATGTCTCTGGTTCCGCTGATCCAGCCGCCTATCATGACGCTGTGCACCAGCAAAGAAGACCGTAAGATTAAAATGGATCAGCTGCGTACCGTAACCAGATTCGAACGCATCATTTTCCCGATTGCTTCCACCATTTTCATTTCCTTACTGTTACCGCCTGTCTGCGCCCTGATCGGTATGCTGATGTTAGGTAACCTGTATAAGGAAGCCGGCTGCCTGGACCGTCTGAGCGACACTGCCCAGAACGCATTGATGAACATCGTAACGATTTTCCTGTCCGTTGGTACCGGTCTGACCATGGAAGCGGATAAGTTCCTGAAATACCAGACCATCCTGATCATCTGCTTAGGTCTGGTTGCTTTCGCCGCCGGCACGGCCATGGGTTGTCTCTTCGGCCAGCTGATGAAGTTCACTTCCGGTGGCAAGGTGAATCCGCTGATCGGTTCGGCCGGTGTATCCGCCGTTCCGATGGCTGCCCGTGTATCCCAGGTTGTTGGCCAGAAGGCTAATCCTTCCAACTTCCTGTTGATGCATGCCATGGGACCCAACGTAGCAGGCGTTATCGGTACCGCTGTAGCAGCGGGTACCATGCTGGCTATGATCGGACCTGCAGGCAAATAATGGTTGCCGTGTAGTTTCTTCTTTTCCCCGGCTGCAACAGCGGCCGGACCTCTTTCAATAGTAACCATACTGTAGCGGGCGTGGTTATTATAAGGGCGATTTGCGAAGGCTGTTTCGCTGTTGTCCTTTAACTTCACTCCTCCTCTTTTCGCAAGGACGTGAGACACCCTTGCGGTAACACGGCTTTAGAGCTTCCGCCGTCAGTGAAGTTAAAAAAAGAACACCCTGTGCGTTTCCGGTACTCCGGAAAACGTGCAGGGTGTTTGACTTTTACTGTGCTGTTTTATTTTTACGAGGAACCTGCCTATTCAGTGTTCTCTGCAACATCTCGTTTTTTACGCCCTTACTTACCAAAAAAGCATTTGATTCTTTACCGCGCCAGCCTGTGATGATGGGCTGCCTGTTTCTCCGCATACATCAGCTTGTCCGCTTCGTCGATCATCTGCTTGATCGTTGCCTCGTTGATTTTTTCCGCATAGGCGTACCCTACGGATATGCTGACATTTGCACGCTCGCCCACTTCCCGGAAACGGTCGATCATCTGCTGCACCATTTCCGGTTTGCAGTCCTCCACTACCGCTGCAAATTCATCGCCGCCAATACGGAACGACTTGTCGCCAAAGCAGGACGTAATGCATTCTGCCGCCTTACGGATCAGTTTGTCCCCGGCAGAATGGCCCAGAGTATCGTTGGTTTCTTTCAGGAAGTTGATGTCAAACATGAGAATGGCAAGGGAATATCCGCTCTCTCCCGCATCCAGCAGGTACTGTTCAAAGCGGTACCGGTTGGGGAGATTGGTCAGGACGTCGGTCTCGGCAGCGGAACGTAGAATCGCGTCCAGCGCATCCCGACGCTTGCGCAGGCTGTTATAGGCCGAAGCCACCATTCTGACTTCCTGCAGCCCTTTTTCTTCATTCAGCGGCTGATTGGCTGTAATCAGCTGCACAAATCCAATCAACGGATGGATCATCTGTTTGTAGAGCGCCACAAAGGTACCGACCAGGATTAGCATGATAAGCAGCGCGCCACCTAATAAAACAACCCGGAGAATGGCAATCTTTTTCCCAATTTCCGCAGCTTTTGCACCGGCGTTAGCCTTGATAATGTCCGCGCAGGCATTGGTGTTCTGCGATACAGCCCGCTTGTTCATATTTGCTACGGCGCCTAACGCGATAGTCTTTGACTGGGCGAGCTTCTCCTCTTTCGGTAACGCCTTTTCCGATTCGGTCAGTTCCGGCAGCGGAATCTGGTTCAGAGGATAAACTTTGGGCAGCGGATACACAGAATTGATCAACGCCAACGCATGCAGCTGCGCTTCCTTTAACAGTTCCGAGTTTCCCGCCGCAGCCGTAAGATGATGTATTGCCTCCGGGCTCACATCGTAATTACGGAAACGTTCCAGCACCTGGTTGCCGCGGCGCGGCCTCTGTATTTCAGTGGCAAAAGCCACCAGCGGATCAACATTGACTTCGCCGTGTTCTGTCACCGGCATCAGGATAAAATTAGTCGATGTTTCCGACAACAGACTGGTGCCTGCCAAAACAGACGTAGCCTCTTCGATTTGCTGCCCGGCGGTTTTCATAGTCTCGGAAAGTTCCGCACTGGTAGCGTTGATTTGCATGATCAGCCCGATGATTGCGATATGCAATACGGCAAGTATGATAATGATAGGCCGCATGAGTGAATTGGCGGCAATGCCCCCAATTGTCTTCGTTCCTCCGGCAACTTGTTGTGGCTGGGTACTTTTCATGGCACTGTGTCTCCTGAATATGTTCTCGTTGTTTCCTGTATACTAAACTGCCCGTACAGATCCGGTCGCTTCACTCTACAATGGCAGTCAGACGGTTCTAAGGAAATACTGGTTAATGTTTTTATGGGCTTCCTGTTTCTGCACGTACATCTGCTTATCCGCTTCGTCGATCATTTCCTGCAGCGGTGTGTCCCCGATTTCCTCGGTATAGGAATAACCCAGTGAAACGCTGACATTCTCACTGCGCGCTGTCTCTTCAAAACGATCGATCATCTGCTGTATCTTTTCCCGTTCACAATCTTTGATTACAGCAACAAATTCATCCCCGCCAATGCGGAACGAATTCTCTCCAAAGCAGGACGAAATGCAATGCGCAACTTTTTGGATCAGCTCGTCCCCGGCAGAATGGCCCAGGGTATCATTGGTCTCTTTCAGGTAATTGATATCAAACATCAGAATGGCAAGGGAATATCCGCTGTCCCCTGCACTCAGAATATATTTTTCAAAACGGTAACGGTTGGGAAGATTGGTCAGTGTATCTGTTTCCGCTACAGAACGCAGCGCTTCACGGCGTTTTTCCAGATTGTTATAGGCCGAAGCCACCTGGCGGACTTCCCGCATTCCTTCTTTTTCGTCCAGAAACTGGTTGGATGCGATCAACCGCACAAATCCCGTCAGCGGATTGATCATCTGTTTATACAGGATCATAAATGTTATGACCAGTATCACGGTAATCAGAATGGTGGCAATCCACAGTCCGGTTCGCAGGATGGCGACGCGTTTTCCCGCTGCACCCGCCTGCGCACTGGCATCGTTTCGGATTTCCTGCACGCAGGCCGTAACATTCCGGGATACGGAAAACATATCCAGATCCTCATAGGAATCCAGCACAAGCCGTCTGGCTTTTTCCAGTTTGTCCGCATCGGACAGCGCCTTATCCGTATTTTGCAACGCAGGTAACGGCAACTGATTCAACGAAGCCGTACCGGGAAACGGATGCACGGCATTCACAAGAGCCAGGGCATGGAGCTGGATGTCTGTCATCCTGTCGGCGTCCCGGGCCGCGGCAGAAAGATACGACCGCGCCTTTTCACTGACTTCATAATCCCGGAACCGTTCCAGAACGTCACTGCCCCGCCGGTGTCTGCTCAGCGTGTTTGCATAAACCGTAAGCGGCGCCGCATTGAACTCCCCTGTTTTCTTTACAGGCACAAGGACAAAGTTGGCCGCCGTCTGATTCAGGAGACTAACGCCTGCCAGCAGGGAATTCGCTTCCCCTATGTACACACCCACATTGGTCATTACAGTAGAAAGCCGGCTGGCTCCTGAATTGATCTGTAAAAACATGCCGATAATAGCAATATCCAATACAGCAAGTATTGCGATAATCGGGCGCATGAACGAATTCGCCGTGATCCCCCCGACCTTTTTCTGTGGCTGCGTGCTTTTCATCTTTCCTGTCCTTCTGCGCTGTCAAGTTCTGCGTGCTAAGGAGACGCTGATTAAATGAGTTTATGCGATGACTGAGGAGAGTTTATCAACTTATTAAAATAGACAGTTAACCAATGTTATTTTATCAGATTTTGGCGAAAATAACAAGAACGCTTCTGCCGATTCACACTCATATAACGCTATGCTTTCAACGTTATGCTTTCGCCTTTGCCGCGGATACATAACTGCGTTTGGCTGCCGGTATCGCATCCCATTTGATTTCATTAGCCGCAATTCTATGAGACAGACCCCAGGCCGCCGCAATTCCCGCCGCTTCCCCGATGCTCATACAGGTAGGCTGGATACGCATGGACGCCTGCAGGATAAAGCTGGCGCTGATACAGCGTCCCGTTACGATCAGGTTTTCGATTTCCTTCGTTACCAAAGAACCGTAGGGAATTTCATAGAATCCGCCCTTGGGCAGCTTCTCCGAAACCTTCTCTCCGTGGGCATCAATAAACCAGGCCGTACGGCAGACCGCATCCGAAAAACGGCTCTGGTCATGGTAGTCATCTTCCACCAGATAATGCCTGCCGCGAATCCGCCAGGATTCCCTGGCCCCCAGCATAGCCGCCTCACGGCTGATGAACGCTTTTTCAAAACCGGGCAGGTGACGGATCAGGTAATCGGCGATATGGTGCATCATCTTCCGTCCGTAAGTCACCGCCTTGCTGTAGGAAACCGGGTCAGTCGCCGAAAACTTCACCGGGATTTCGGGACAGTTCATGCTCATCACGCCATTTTTACCGATAATGGTATAGGCCTGCATATACTCCGCTTCTTCCTGGGTGATTTCGCCGCTTTCCACGCCTTTCGCCATGAGTTCTTCCAACTTGTACTGCTGCTTGCGGTGCATGGCTTCGGCGATCTCAAAATAGGGAGGCTTGGATTTGCACCAGTCCTCCTGCAAATCCACTGCCACATGCCGGTAAAGCCTGTCTATATCAATGCCTCCCATTTCAAAGCGGAAGGACAAAGGCTGATTGTTCCCAGTTTTTTCATACCCCCGCTCAGAAGGCACGCCTGCCGCCCGGGAGAGAAACGCATCCCCTGTGCTGTCAATAAATGTTCTGGCGCGGATCGCAGCCAGTCCCGCAATGGTCTGGACAATGCAGGCCTCAATGACATGACCGGAACGCACCGTATCTACCAGTACCGTCTGGTAGAGGATTTCCACCCCCGCCTCTTCGCACATCTCATCATAAATCAGGGCCAGGGTTTCCGGGTTGTGCCAGGTCTGCTGCGTCACGCCGTCAAAGGGTTCAATGCCGTGCTTCCGCAGCCGATTCTTCACTTCCGCTACATAGGGAGTATCGCTGTCCGGCGCATAGGTATCCATAAAGGGATACACGCAGCCCAGCACTGCCAGACCGCCCAACGCCACGCCCCGCTCGATGAGCAGCGTTTTGGCTCCGTTCCGGGCAGCCATAATCGCAGCAGCCGTCCCCGAAGGTCCGCCGCCTGCTACGCACACATCTACAGAATACAAGACCGGGATTTCCTTACCTGCATACTTTATCGTACCGTGTCCCCCGCCTGCCGGCGCAGCTAAAACGGTTTCCGGCATGCCCACGGTGTTCACAGCCAATACGCCGGCTGCAGCCAGTCCTGTCATCTTCATGAAATCGCGACGGGAAATGGGAATTGAGAACATTTTTTCCATATGTGTTTTTCCTCCTGATTCAGTCTCGATGCGATGCAATACAAACTTTATATTTATATTATACTGTATTTTTACTTCCTCGTTCAATCCCGAATTTTCCAAAAAAAACTCCCGGCCTCCAGTGCATCGCGCAAGGTACCGGGAGTTTGAATCCTACAAATTATTAAATATAAATTGTCCGTTTTTTAATTTGAATTGCCCGCGTTTTTTACTTATCCAGGTCAACGATTTCGTACAGGTCGTTGCCCATACCCATCTCTTTCATGTAGGTAAGCTGCCGCAGACCATGACGGCTTTCCATCCGTTCGATCAGGTCGTGACCTTTGCCGTCGTGGAGAGCATAAACCATATCCACGGAAGCCTGATCCAATGCCAGGATATCCTTGGAAGCCAGAATTCCGATATCCGGCGTGGTTACCGGCGCAGCCGCAGTCCCTTCGCAGTCACAGGACACAGACATGTTCCGCAGCACGTTGATAAAGGTAATGTGTTTCCCGAAATGGTCAACCGTCGCCTTAGTGGATTCCACCATGCGTTCCATAAATTCTTCCTTTGCAATGCCCCACTGAGAACCGGTGTCGCCGGTATGGATCATTTTTTTGCCGATGCGTCCGTCCGCCATACCGATAGCCAGATTTTTGTTGGAGCCGCCGAAACCGCCCATGGTATGTCCCTTAAAGTGGGTCAGGGTCACCAGGGAATCATACTTGGTGATGTGGCTACCCATGGACATTTCCTTAAAATATTTGCCACCTTTTACCGGCAGCATCACCGTACCCTCTTCGTCCAGGATGTCTACCGGGCAGAAAGTCCAGCCGTTCACCTTCAGCGTCTCCCGGTGTCCTTCCGTCGTATAACGGTCTCCGTTATAATACGTGTTGGTTTCCACAATCGTCGCGCCCGGAATATCCTTTTCAATCAGTTCCTTCACCCAGGGACGGGGAATAATATTGGGCCCGTTCTTTTCGCCGGTGTGCAGCTTGATGGCCACTTTGCCTGTGATATCCTGGTTCACCTTTTCATAAATTTTCTGCAGTCCTTTGGCGCTCAGGTCCCGGGTAAAATAAACCACAGATTTCGCACCGGTCCGCTTATCCATGGGAATGTATTTGGATCCGTCGGTGTGAACCTGGGCCGTTGCTGCCGGTTTGGCTTCCGCTTTCTTTTCCGGCGCCGTCTGCTGTTTGGCCGTAGCGCTGCCGCAGGCCGCAACCAGAGACGCAGTCAGTACGATGGGAAGGATTTTTTTCATAGATAGCTTCATAGTGTCCTCCTGGATTCTTCAATCATTCTCTCAATATAAGAATTTAAAATAATATAACTGCTTCGATTTATTCTACCCGTTAAAGTTCACTGGAAGTCAAGTAAAATTTCTGTGGAATTTACTAAGGAAACGCTGACTACTTTGTCTGCACGTGACTGGTGGATTTTGTGACTGACTTTATTGCACAGTCTTTCACTGCGTGCGCGAAATGTCAGCGACAATCCCCTGTCAACCAGGATTTGAATCAAGGTACAGTCTTTCACTGTGTGCGCGACATGTCAGTCCGCTTGTCCGTTATTTCACCAGACCGTTCTCTTTCAGCCAGCGGTCAATGCCGCCGGTCATGTTTGCCAGAAGACCGTCTTTCACCTGGGATTTCGGCAGCGTTTTCCGCAAATCCGCTACGCTTCCCTCAATGCCGCTGCCGCCGCTGGTGGCAAAAGGCAGGATCGTTTTGCCGGACAGATCCTGTGCTTCCACAAAAGTCTTCACCGGCATGGGCTCAATATACCACCAGATAGGATACCCCAGCACGATTACATCGTACTGCTTCAGGTCAGGCAGCGGACCGGCCAGTTTCGGGCGGGCATCCTGTTCCACTTCCTGTTTGCCGACATCCGTCGTCGGTTTATATTCTTTCGGATAGGGTGTTTCCTTTTTGATTTCAAACAAATCGCCGCCGGTTTTGCTGTGGATCAGTTTCGCCACCTCGCGGGTATTGCCGCCCCAGCTGAAATACGCCACCAGCACTTTTTTTCCGGTTACACCGGTCGCTTTCCCGATAACATTGGGCAGGCTGTCCCCGTTATCGGAGGCCGAGCGTGACATTTTGGCCAGCCCGATCAAAGAATCCGGCCCTTTGATGACAATAGCAGCCAACAAAACAATAACAATCAGTAACACAATTCGTTTCATAGTCAAATTACCTTTCATTTCCCATCAGGGAAGCTGGTGAATACATCCGTCTCCTGTTTCGGCAGGCCGTATTTTTCTTTTGCATCGGCAATGGCCTTCATCAGAAAAGCCATATTGCGGGCCAGGTTTCGCATGGTCTGCAAGCCTTCCAGGTCTTTTTTCACATCCTCGGCCGTAAAGCCGTGAACCTGGTTCCAGTACGTGCTGCCCACCACCTGCATGCCGGAAATCGTAAAATATTTATTCAGCACATCAAACGAAGCCGTGGCTCCGCCCCGCCGGCAGCTGACTACCGCCGCGCCTACCTTCATGTGTTTGGAGAAAGGCGTGCTGAAAAACAGCCGGTCCAAAAACGAGAGCAGCGTCCCGTTAGGAGAAGCGTAATACACCGGGCTCCCGATAATGATGCCGTCAGCCTCTTCAAACTTTTTGGCAGTTTCATTGACGATATCGTTAAACATACACTTGCCGTGGGTCCGGCAATAATTGCAGGCTATGCATCCGCGGACAGCGGTCTTGCCCACATGGATCAGTTCGGTTTCCACGCCTTCCGCCTGCAGCGTCTTCATCACCTCGTCCAGCGCCGTTGCCGTACACTGGTTTGCCCTGGGACTTCCGTTGATTACTAATACTTTCATGGTGAAACCTCCTCTTGTCTGTCCATTTTGTTTACGGAAACGCGGATGAATCAGCGCCTCCTTTTTCTGTTTGCTGACGATCATCAGTCGCCACATTACTAATCTGATTATAGTATTTAACAGGCGAATTATGCAATACAAAATCTGCCATAAACTGCAGAAAAAATGCATAGCGCACAGCAGAGGAACAACCCGTCACACGACTTTCTTTTTCCACGCACCCGAATGATAAAACAGCAGACCCACCCACAGCGGCGTAAAGTTGGCCAGCGCATCCCCCAGCCAGAAGCCCATATATTTCATGTCCAGCACAATCCCGAACAATACCGACAGCCCCAGCCGCAGCACAATTCCGTCAAACACAGCTGTGATAAAATTCACGCGGGAGTTTCCGCTACCATTGATCAGCGCGTTGCTTCCGCTTCGTCCCGCGCAGCTGAAGAAAGCCAGGATCGCAATGGGAATATATTCGTAGCCGATCTGAATGACCGCCGGGTCGTCCGTAAAAATTCCGTAAACCTGTTCCGGGAAGAAATAGATGACGAGGGAAGCAACCGCAGCCACTGCAAGCATGATGCGGTACACCGCAAACACGATCTGCCGCACCCTGTCGTACTGCGCCGCGCCGATGTTCTGTCCCACCATGGACGCCCCTGCCGTGTTCACGGAATTGGACATCATATTGACAGACATGTTGATCTTGTTGGCCACACCGGCAAAAGCGGAAACCGCCACGCCGAAGGAATTGACCCAGGAGTTGACAAACATTTTGGAAAACTGTACCGCCGCGTTTTTAATCGCCATGGGTACGCCCAGCTTCAGCAGGGAGAGCAGCATCTCTTTCTCCGGGTGGAAGAACTGTCCCAATGTAAGCGATAAATGATACCGCTCCCTGTTTTTGCAGATGAACCCGGCACACAGCAGGAAGCTGACGCCCTGGCTGAGAATGGTGGCCAGCGCCGCGCCTTTGGCGCCCGTGCCCAGCTGCATGACAAAAATGACATCCAGCACAATATTCAGCAGCGCCGCAAGGCTGATGAAATAAAACGGATGCTTCGCGTCGCCCATGCCCCGCAGAATCGCTGCCGGCATAGGACAAGGCCTCCGCGAACGCTTCGGGAGGCGTATGCATCAGTTCCATGATCTCACGGCGGAACAGCAGTCCTATCCCGGTAACGCAACAGGCGAAGCCAAACAACGCCGCGCTCATGGTGGCGACAAAACGGCTCAGCTTGTCATGCTGTTTTGCGCCGATGTACTGGGCGATCAACACCTGTCCCGCGCTGGAAAAACCCATGGCGATAAACGTCATGCAGTTCATGATGTCCCCGCCGACAGAAATAGCGGAAAGCCCCACCTTCCCCAGCGTCTGCCCTACGATGATCATGTCCGCCATATTGTAGACGATCTGCAGCAGATGGGACAGGAACATCGGCATGGCAAAACTGACAAGCTGCCGGTTCACGTTTCCTGTTGTAAAATCCGCAATCAGCGTATGCGGATGATGATGATTCATGTGATGCATAAACAGATACAGTACCTTTCACAGTTTCCGGTCAATCTATCGAAAGCGTCCGTACCGTTGCCTGATTCGGCAATTGTATTTCATATCCGTTACAACGTCGTTGCCTGGTTCAACGTATTGGTTTCACATCCGTTACCGATACGGACCGGTGTCACACTTTCTTCCCTAATTCCAGAGCCTGAACCGGGAATTCCGTGCCTTCGATTGCGCTGCGATACCCACAGCCGGTGGCGTAAATCTGTCCCTGGTCCTGCCACTCCATGTATTGGCAAAGACGTGTATAATGCGCTTTTAACGCCGTCATCGTCCAGCTGTCGTTGTTCCATGCAGTGGCCAGCAGGGCCGACTTCTTTTTATGGATGGAACCGGTACGGGAATAGAACCGGTCGATGACCGTTTTAAGCTGGGCGGAAAAACCGAAATAATACAGCGGCGTCACCAGCACGATCATATCGCAGTCCACCAGCTTCTGAATCAGTTTCTCTTCAATGGCATCCTTCTGCACGCAGGGACCATTCATGCCGCAGGCATCACACCCCCGGCAGGGATGGATATCCTCAAAGGCTGCGTTGAAGCGGAATACGTCATGACCTTTGCTTTGTGCCCCTTCGATAAATTTATCTGCCAGCAGGGCCGAGGTACCGGCCTTATGCGGACTGCCTGTAACCACAACGATTTTCATATTGCGTTTCCTCCTTATAAGCTCTTGCCGATCCGGAATGCCTGTTCCGGGAATTCGCTTCCTTCAATGGCAGAGCGGCTGCCGCAGCCATACCCCAGCACCCGTCCCACATCCTGCCATTCCATGTACCGCACCAGCGTATTATAATGCTCCTGCAAGGCGTTGAAGGTGATGTCCGAACTGTTCCAGGCGGTAGCCATCAGCATGGACTTCTTTTTATGGATGGAGGCGGTGCGGGAATAGAAGCGGTCGATGACCGTTTTGATCTGGGCGGAAAAGCCGTAATAATACAGCGGGGTCACCAGGGCAACCATATCGCAGTCCACCAGCTTCTGAATCAGTTTTGCCGAAATGGCGTCCTGAATGATACAGGGGCCGTTCATGCCGCAGGCATCGCAGCCCCGACAGGGGTTGATGTCTTCAAAAGCGGCATTAAAACGGAACACTTCATGCCCTGCCGCCTGCGCCCCTTCAATGAACTTATCCGCCAGCAGGGCCGAGGTGCCGGCCTTATGGGGACTGCCGCACAGAACAACGATTTTCATTTTCTTTCCATTGGACACGCCGCCGGGTTTTGCTTCCGCGCTGCCTGCCGACGGCGCCGCGCCGGCTTTCCTGTCCCCGCTGACCGCGTTGATGCCGCAGCCGCTGAGGAACAGGGTCAGCGCTCCTGCGCCGGTTACTTTCAGGAATTCTCTTCTGTCCATGTTTGTCACCCCTTCGTCTGTGTCTGAAGTTCATAGCGCAGGTAATCAATCCGTTCCAGCGCTTTCTCTTTGCCGTGAATCATATCCAGCGTCCTGCTGCGCAATTTATTCAGCATGATCAGACAGGCTGCCGCGGAGTTTTCATCATCCTTACGCAGGCGGAGATACGCATCAATTTCCTCTTCCGCAAATCCGATATCCTGTAATGTCATCCGTACGCTCAGCTGTTCAATGTCGTTGTCCGTAAACCGGTACGAATCCGCCTGCCCTTGCTTTTTATCTGTGCCTTTCGCGTCCGTTTTTTCAGTTGCGTAGCGTTGCAGCAGGGCAATCGGATTCTTATATTTTTCACTCACTTCCGTAATCGTCATGTAATGCCTCCCCTTCCAGGTTCTCTTATAATCTTTTACCTGTTTATATCTTCCAGGTTCCGTTTATGATATTTCATCTGTTTTCATTTTACAAAACCGCTTCCGGAATGTCCAATGCCGTTTTTTCATAAAAACCATGCTTTACAGGCATGACGAAACGTAAAAAACGCCGACAAAACGTCAGCGTTTTTTAGAACTCATATGTACTTTTAAAATCAAAAACGTACAGTTCACCCGGTCGTTACAACGACGGAGCCGTAGCGCGGACATGTTCAATAAACTTTGTCACGGCCGGAGGGAACACCTGCTCTTTCCGCCAAACCAATACGCTGCTGTTGCCCATCTCTGGTGACAGCGGCCGCAGGCAAAGCGAGTCCCCGGGAACTCCAAAATCATGGACCAGCGCCACCCCCACATGGTTTTCTACCATGATGGAACAGTTGTTGTAGGATAGGTTGACGGTCGTTACCACATGCATCCGGCGATAATACTCCCCGAACCAGTTATCCAGTTCGTTACGCACGGAATGGCGCCGGGCAACGATCAACGGAACCCCCACCAGATCGGCAGGCGTTATCGTTTCTTTTTCTGCCAGCGGAGAGTCACGGCGCATCAGTACGCACCATTTTTCCCGCAGCGGCATACGCACAAAATTAAACCGGCTGATCTCCACCGGTTCCAGCAGCAGCCCGAAATCCAGCGTACCGTTCTCCAGTTTTTCCTTCACGTCGTCCGCGTTAGCCGTGTAGATATGAAACACCACCTCCGGATAGTATTGCCGGAAGGATGTCATCAGGCGGGACAGGCCTTCCATGTTCCGGGTTTCACCGCAGCCGATGCCAATGGTACCTGTCACCGTTTCCCTGTTCAGGATAATTTCCTGTTCCGCTTTTTCCGCCAGCTCCAGAATTTCCTGCGCCCGCCGCCGCAGCAGCCGGCCTTCTTCCGTGAGCGTAACGCTGACGCGGTTGCGCTGGAACAGGCGAACTCCCAGTTCCTCTTCCAGCTGCATCATCTGCCGGGACAGCGTCGGCTGGGTAATGTGCAGCTGTTCTGCCGCACGGGTGATGTTCTCTTCCCTTGCAATTGTAAGAAAATACTTCAGTACACGGATTTCCATAACTTTTCCGTTTCCCTAACTGTTTTCTTTCATGATTTCTTTAACGGTTTTCTGAAGGAAACACTGATTCATCCGTCCGCACGCTGACCAGTGCTTTTTGTGACTGACTTCGTCAATTTCTCTCAACGCAGCTACGCCTCTTCCGTTGTGCAGGCGTACGCTAAATTGATCCTGCTCTTAGTTTATTTTCCCAGTCCGTTATCCTTCAGCCAGCCGTCGAGGCCACCGGTGGAGTTGAGCAGGATACCGTCTTTCACCTTGGCATTGGGAAGGGTCTTCCGCAGATCCGATACACTTCCTTCCACCCCGCTGCCGCCGCTGGTAGCAAAAGGAAGGATCGTTTTGCCGGACAGGTCCTGCGCTTCCACAAAGGTTTTCACAGCCATGGGTTCAATGTACCACCAGATGGGATAACCCAGCAGGATGACATCGTACTGTTTCATGTCAGGCAACGGACCGGCCAGTTTGGGACGAACGTTGTCTTCTTTTTCTTTTTTGCCGATATCAATGGTAGCATGGTAATCCGTAGGATACGGCTTTTCCGTTTTGATTTCAAACAAATCGCCGCCGGTCTTTTGCTGAATAGCCTGCGCTACCTTGCGGGTAGTGCCTCCCCAGGAAAAATACGCTACCAGCACTTTTCCGTTTGCCGGTGCCGGAGCAGCTTCGGCCTTTTTGGTTACTGGCGCCGGTTTCGCGTCGCTCTTGGGCGCCTCCGCTTTTTTCTCCCCGCCGCATCCCGTAAAAGGAATGCACAGGCAAAGCGCTAACAGTGTAAATATAATTCGTTTCAGCATAATTGCATCCTCCTTACTTTTCGCATTACGAACGTTTCAAAACGTGCGATTCCATATCAATTCCATATAATTATAATAATCATTAAAGTTGACTGTAAGTCAAGTAAAATTTTCGTACAAGTGGCAAAACGTTTTCCGGATTTATGCTATAAAACCGAAATTGATTTTTCCCATTCAATATTATTTCATATACCGGTTGGCGAAATCGGCGATTTCCTTCAGCGAATCAATGCTGTCCTGCATTTCGGGAAGCAGCAGCGCAAAGTCGTGGGACATGCCGGGGTAGACCGTCAACGTAACGGTGGTCCCGTCTGCCGCAGCCTTCTCAGCCAGCCGCACACTTTCCGTCAGGAAGAGTTCGTTGCCGCCCGCCTGGATCAGCATCGGGGGCAGACCGGACAGGTCGGCGTATATGGGCGAAAGCCGGGGATCCTTGCGGCTCAGCTTTCCTTTGTACTTCGCATCCTTGACCGGAATGTTCAGCGGCGTCCCTTTACCTAAAATGACATCCTTTTCATCGTTATAATACCGGGAAGTTCCCTTCTTATGCTCAAAGGTCGTCCAGGGGGAAGCCAGCGCGATGACGCCGGGCTGAGGCAGCTTGTTTTCCTTTAAATACAGTGCAAGTTCCACAGCCAGGTTCCCTCCGGCGGAGTCACCGGTCAGAATAATGTTTTCCCCTTTAATGCCACGGTTCAGCAGCTCTTTGTAAACAGCCACCGCGTCTTCCAGTGCCGCAGGATACACATGAGCGGGCGCCAGGCGGTAATTGACAAAGTAAACTTCTCCCGCGTCCTTGCTCATGCCGCCTACATATCCGCCGCCGTGCATCTGCAGCAACACCCGGTCGCTCTTTTTCTGCTCCGCCGTCATCCGTTCCAGGGCAATGCCGTTAACCGTAACGGTTTCCATCTTCCATCCGGCCGGCGCTTCGAAGGGAGCCGGAGCCTTCATGGTACGGATATTCTGGAAATAGGTTTTCATATAATCCGCTGCGTACTTTTCTTTCGCCTTTCCCTGCAACACGATTCCGTTAGAGGGAATCGTCAGAGGCTGCGGTTCCGCCCAAATGGGGGACGCGTTCACAAATAATCCGATACTAAAGACTGCCGTTGCCAGCATTGCTTTTGCTTTCAGGTTCATAGATGTATTTCCTCGCTTTCTTTGTATTGTATCCGCATACATGCGTTTTTAAAATAAAAATAGGAGCAGGATCGTCGTCCTGCTCCTATTGTAAAAAAATCATTTTGAAATGTCTAATACTGCTTTTTTATGCCAAGCGATACTTTTCAGGCATGGATACTCCCTCTCCTTTGGATGCACACAATCTATGATACATACGACGGTAGGAAGGGATGAGAATCGCCAGCGATACGAGGAAACTGACGTTATAGGCGTTATAGATGACCGCCATATCATACCAGTGTGGCAGCAACGCTTCGCACCACAACACACGGAACAGGGCGTAAGCGAACAGCGCGGAAAACATGGGGATGCCCGTCTCTCCCAACCCTTTGAGGCCACCGATATACACCTGGTTCAGGGAATAGAGGAAATAGAACGGGAACGTCCAGTATACGGCGGCAAGGGCGTTTGCGTGGGTCGCCGGGTCTCCGGTGAAAAACGAAACTAACGGTTCGGCGATCAGGATCAGGCCGGCACAGACAGCCATGGTACCGTAAATCGCCGTGCGCCGGCTGATGCGCATGGCTTCCTCCACGCGGTCAAGCCGTCCGGAACCAAGATTCTGTCCGATAAAACCCGTCAGCGCCATGCCATAGGCGAAAGCAGGATAATACAGGAAGCCCTCGATTTTCGCGTAGACCACCATGCCCGCCATGGCCGCGGGACCAAAACCGTCAATACTGATCTGGATCAACAGGGAGGAAATGCTCATAAACGCGGCCTGCATGCCCGACGGAATGCCGAGACGCAGCAGTCTGAACAGTTCGGACATAGGCAGAAGTTTTGTGCCGGCAGTCAGGCGGAAACGTTCGTCAAGACGCGTAAGCCGCCAGACCATGGCAAGCCCCAGCACCCACTGCGCCGACACCGTAGCCCAGGCAACGCCTTCCAGACCGCAGTGCATTCCCACTGCCAGTACAAGATCAAGAACTACATTCAAAATAGCCGAGCCCGCCAGAAAATAGAGCGGTGTTTTCGTATTGCCAAGGGCACGCAACACGCCGTTGGCAACATTATATACGAGTTGCGGAATCAGACCGAGAAAACAGATTTGGGCATACAGAAGCGCGTCCCCCATCGCTTCAGCCGGACAGGAGAGCCACAACAGGTAACGTTTGCCCAACAGTTCCCCCATCAGCGTCAGAAAAATGCCTGCAGCCGTTGCAATCGCCACCGAGGTAGCAATGGCCTGGCGCAGTTTGTCATACTGCCGCGCGCCAAAGAGCCGCGAGACAGCGGACGTGACGCCGACGCCAAAACCGATAAAGAAATTGATATGTACCGCCAGCACCAGCCCGGCAACACCCACCGCCGCCAGACCGAAAGCGCCGCCAAACCGTCCTACCACGGCACAGTCCGCAATATTATAAAACTGCAGCAGAAGCTGCATAAGGAGCAGCGGTGCGGCATACGCCAGCAGTTTCCGGTGAATGGGACCTACGTCCATGCGCACCTCACCCGTGACCATGAAAAAAACGCCTTCCCTGCTATCTTCTTGTTATAAAAAAGTATAGCAAATAAGACGTGTTTTCGATATGACTTAATTTTTATGATTAGTTATAACAAATTCTTATGGGTCCGCTGCATACTTTCTCTATGCACCAGACAACTTACAAACAAAGTAAGAAGCGGCTCTTCCTCTCCGTATTTTATTTTGCCCCCACTGCATCCGACTGTAAGGTGTGCCGCAAAAATTCCAGAAAGTCAGCCGTGTCCGCACTCAGCGGCGCGCCTTTGCGCGAGATATAACCGAACGCAATGCGCCCCTGCATGCCCTCCACGGGGATGCGGCGGAAATCGTACTGGCGAAAAGTGTCCCTGAGCCAATAGCTTCCCAGATTACAAAGCTCCGTTTTTTCCAGCATACGGATCATCATGTGGTCGCTGTTTGTCCGCACCACGCGGCGGATGGCCAGCGTCTGCTTACTGAACGCAGGCGATCCTGTCAGAAGGTCTTCCACCGTGAAAAAATCATCCTCCAATTGAATAAAAGAAAGCGATGCCAACTCCGCCGGAGTAACGGAAGAACGATTGGCCAGCGGATGATCTTTTCCCACATAAAGTACAAGATCCGTATCAAGAAGCGGCGTAAAGGCGAGCTGGCGCCGGTCAATCAGATAACGGAGCGCGGAACGTTTTGTATCCGGTACGAAAAGGAAACCCAGATCATACTCGTTGGCCGAAAGAAGCGCAATCATCTTTTCAATGCCGCATTCCGTAAATTGCAGATAAAGACCCGGTGTCGTTTTATCGCCATGGGTGCGCTCGTTGTAAAACGCCGTCAGCATAACCGCCATGTTGCTGCTGTTGTTTGTCAGAACACGCAGCGAATGCTCCCGTTGTTCGCAGCCCACAGAGCGGAACAGTTCGGCGTTTCGCAGTGTGTCCTGGGCATACCCGTAAACCCGCGCGCCCGCCTCCGTCAGTTCGACGCCGTTAGACCGGCGCAGAAACAGGCGCGTTCCCAGTTCCTTTTCCAGTTCGCGAATAACCATACTGACATGGGGCTGCGTCGTATAAAGTTCCTCCGCCGCCGTTGTCAGCGACCCGCAACGCGCACAGGTAACAAAATACAAAAGCTGGCGCAGTTCCATAATGAATTCCTCACTTTTACCAAACCGAACCGGTTAACCTAACGTCTGCCTTCGCCAGAAACGGACTGTCTTGATCAGGGCGACCTCTGTCGTCTGTAAGCCTGCCTTCACCTGAAACGACTTGTCGTCATCCCTACAGCCTCCGCCCTCCGCAAGTCTGCTTCCCACCAAAACGACTGGTCGTAATCAGGACTGTCTGTGGCGTCTGTCAATCCCGGTCTGCTTATAATACCGTTCCTTTTCGGCATACATGTCAACGTCGGCCTTATGTTCCAGATCTTCTACCGTAGCACCCGGATGATCACTGGCTGCCGCATATCCTACAGACATGGTCATTCCTTCCGAATACATGCCGCGCCAATTGGCTGCTCTGCGTCCAATCTCCTGCCGAATCTTTTCCGGCTCAGTCGTATAAACGATTGCCATAAACTCATCCCCGCCGGTCCGATAGGCTTTCCCAGACTTCCCTATCGATAAGAGCAGGCAATCCGCAGCGCCTTTAATCAGTTCGTCTCCCGCCATATGGCCCTTGACATCGTTTATGGCTTTAAGCCCGTTTAAATCAACAGAAAACATCACAAAACCGGCTTCCGGCAGCCTATTTCTGTATTCGGCCAAATCATCATCATAGCATCTGCGGTTATAGAGCCGGGTCATTTCATCCGTCATGGAAAGTCTAATTAAATGTTCTTCGCGCCTTTTTTCGTTTTCCACGTTTCGGGTCGTGTAAATCACAACATTCGGCAAACCATCCGGCGCAGCGTCAACGGTAATGTACTGGGCCCTGAACCAGCCTGCCACCACATCGATAAAGTCGCCGCTGATAATCTTTTTGTTTCGGAGCCGCTCCCGTACCGTCGTGATGTTCGTAAATGTCAGGAAATTATCCAAATGGCTGGGCATCACAGTATTTTTCAGACGCTGGTTCATCAGCGTATGTGTCTGCGCCTTCATGTCAATTCCGTGTTTCTTCTGCTCCGCATCCCGCAAGGACATCTCCGTATTATCCACAAAGCTGATCAGATTCACATTGTCGAAGATTTCCACCATGGACTCCAGGACTTCCATTTTTTCATGTACTTCCTGCTTCTGCTCTTTGATCACTTCATTTTGCCGGAAGGTATCCTTAAAATAATTCACGACCAGCTTTACAATCATATAGCCGGAAACAGCCATCACCAGCGTTTCGATGGTAAAGCCCCCCATTACATCTAAAAAATAAGAGAGCGGATTCTCATAACGGGATCCCCGGCCCACATAGTAAGGCGCTGTCATCCATGTCGTCTCAAGCATCAGTAGATAGTTCAGACACAGCGTATAGAAATACAGCAGCCGGTCACAAAACAGAATGCTCAGAAGAGGCACAAGGAACCACGTCAGATGGATGCTAACATGGCAATACGCCATATAAACGATCAGGATATCCAGCGCGGTAAGCGCGAACACGCTCGTAAACAGCGAATGGGGAAACTTCTTCACTGCCGCCAGATGTATGGCGGACATCACGGCAATCAGCAGGGAAATCATACAACAACTGCGAAAGGTTATATCCGGAAAAATGCCGGCATCCACGCCTACCGCGATAGCCGGCCCTGCCAGTGTAAAAAGCCAGAGGATCCGGTTCAGGTACTGGTTCACCCTGATTCGATTGTTTGTCATAAAACTCTGATAGTCCTGGGAAATTACGGGGTTCATTTTCTTATCTCCTGTTAGTTTCACATTTCTGTGAAACTGTGATTTTCTTTAAGAAGACGCTGGTTAAATGAGTTTGTTCGCTGGCCAAACTAATCATCGTTTCTTTAATACTCTACTATTATATCACAAAACAGCCGCAGAAAACCCTGCGGCTGTAAAGAAAAATATATTTTTTTATCGTTACAACATGTTCTGTTCTTTTTTCATCTGCTGCTTTTTCTGATACATCAGCGCATCCGCTACGGCAAGCACATCCTCGAAACTGTGATGTTCCGTCGGATCAAAAGCAACATACGCGCCGGCCACGGAAGGAATCTCCCATGGTTCTTTCTTCTCCTTCTTACGCTGTTCCTGCCATGTATAGGTATATAACAGCCTCTTGGCAGCCGTCCGAAGTGAATCCGTTCCTTCCAATACCACCACGAATTCATCCCCGCCAATGCGGTAAACCTGGCATCCGGGGAAACAGTCCTGAATCATTTCCACTACGCCGAGCAGATAACTGTCGCCCCTCTTGTGACCGTAACGGTCATTGATCAATTTCAGATTGTTCGCGTCAAACATGACCAGACCAAACGCAGCATTACCTTCGCGAATTTTCTGATTCAGGTACGCCTGGGTTTCCAGGAACGAAGTCTTGTTCCGTACTCCGGTCAGCCCGTCCAGATGGGCCAGGCTGTCCATTTTATCCAGCGCTGGGTGCATCGTCCGTTTTTCCATCATCAGGGCTAGATACATGAAGAGGAGCATGATACCAGCCGCCGCCGCTTTGGACTCGGTGGTGAGATTCATGATGGTAACGACATCCTGATTCGTCTTGCCCCAGATGGTATAGATCCCTAAGGCGCCGATGACGACCACTGACAGTAAAATCGCAAGAAGCACCAAAATGGTGTACCACTTGCGGATCGTATTCATGATCATTTTCCAATACTCCGGTTCATAAATATAAAAGCTCCTGTTTATCTATACAAAACAGAATTGCCAAAATTGACAAATTTGACAAAAAAAACGAAAAAATGACAAAAATGACAAATTTGGGATGTGTTTTTTATATTATATCATAAAAAACTTTGCTGTAAAAAACCGGGATTTGTATCGCTGTCATCATGATACCAAAACAGAATTATTCGTCAGCGTAACCTGTTTCCTCTCATCTGCCTTCCAGTTTTTGTTCAATCACTTCTTCCGGTCCATCCGGCAAAAGCCCGTTCACCTCGTCAACATCCCCCATTTCAACGTGTTTGAAATACCGTTTTGTCTCAGCAACCACCACGCCGCTGAGCGCCAGCAGGGCAATCAGGTTCGGAATCGCCATGAGGCCGTTGACAATATCCGCCAGCACCCAGATTGCCTCTAACTTCAGAAAAGCGCCCAAGGCTACCAGCACAATAAAAATAATACGGTACGGAAGAATCGCCTTCACACCGGCCAGATAGACGATGCAGCGTTCCCCGTAATAATTCCAGCCCAAAATGGTGGTGAAGGCAAACAGCACCAGACCCACCATCAGCACGATCTTTCCGGCTTCCGGATAGCCCTGCATAAAAGCCGCCTGGGTCAGCGCCGCCCCGTTCAGGTCGCCTTTCCACAGCCCGGATACCACAAGGGTGAGACCGGTAAGGGTGCAGATGATGATCGTGTCAATAAACGTGCCTGTCATGGACACCAGTCCCTGCTCCGCCGGCCATTTTGTCTTAGCCGCAGCAGCCACAATGGGTGCAGAGCCCAGGCCGGACTCGTTGGAAAATACGCCGCGGGCCACGCCGGACCGCATGGCCAGCATGACGCTTGCCCCGGCAAAGCCTCCGGCCGCCGCCGTGGGCGTAAAAGCGCAGCGCAGCACTTCCATCACCGCGCCGGGCACTTTGTCAATGAACATGAGCAGGAAACCCACCGTCGCAACAAAATAAATCACCGCCATTGCCGGAACAATTTTGCTGGCAACGGATGCAATGGACTGCAGACCGCCGATGGTTACCGCGGCAACCGCCAGCGTAAGAACTACAGCCGTATACATGGGATCCAGGCCGATAGAAAGCTTTGTAATATCCACAATGGAATTCACCTGGGCAAAGGTACCGATGCCGAAATAGGCAACCAGCACGCCCGCTGCCGCGAAAAACACAGCCAG
>ONAV01000044.1 GCA_900315925.1 uncultured Selenomonadales bacterium
ATGGCTAAGATTTACAAAGGAACCCTGGGATTAATCGGCAACACACCGCTGGTAGAGGTTGTCAATATTGAAAAAGAGTTAGGTCTGGAAGCTACGATCCTGGTGAAGCTGGAATATTTTAACCCGGCAGGCAGCGTGAAGGACCGCATTGCCAAGGCGATGATCGAAGACGCGGAAGCGAAAGGACAGCTGAAACCGGGCGCGGTCATCATCGAACCCACCTCCGGTAACACCGGCATCGGTCTGGCTGCTATCGCGGCGGCCAAAGGGTACCGTATCATCCTCACCATGCCGGAGACCATGAGCGTGGAACGCCGCAATATCCTGAAAGCCTACGGCGCGGAGATCGTGCTGACGGAAGGCGCGAAGGGCATGAAGGGCGCCATCGCCAAAGCAGATGAGCTGGCGAAGGAAATCCCCAACAGCTTTATTCCCGGCCAGTTTGTAAATCCGGCCAACCCGGCGATCCATAAAGCCACTACCGGCCCGGAGATCTGGAATGATACTGACGGCAAAGTTGATATCTTTATCGCGGGCGTAGGGACCGGCGGCACCGTAACGGGTACCGGCGAGTATCTGAAAGAACAGAACCCCAATGTGAAAGTTGTGGCGCTGGAACCGGCGGATTCCCCCGTGTTATCCGAAGGCAGGGCAGGCGCCCATAAGATCCAGGGCATCGGCGCAGGCTTTGTACCGGAAGTGCTGAACACCAAACTTTACGACGAAGTATTTAAAGCGGAAAGCGCGGACGCTTTTGCGGCGGCCAAACTGCTGGCGAAAAAAGAAGGCATCTCCGTGGGTATTTCCTCCGGCGCGGCGCTGCATGGGGCTATTGAACTGGCAAAACGCCCGGAGAACAAAGGCAAGGTCATTGTAGCCTTGCTTCCGGACAGCGGTGACCGGTATTATTCCACCCCGTTGTTTACAGAATAAAAGGTATGCGTAAATGATAGAATGATTTCCGCTTCTGTAAGAAGAGAAAAACGAAAACTGACGTTGGAAGCGATGTTAGCAACAGCTGTAAGATAACGGCAAAACCCTTTATCTTACATGTATTAAGGCGGCGTAGCCAAGCGTTTAAGGCAATAGTCCGCAAGACTATCATTCCCTGTGTTCAAATCCAGGCGCCGCCTCCAAATTATGTAATAAGAAGCTGTACCGTTTAATCGGCCAAGCGGCCGTGCGGTACAGTTTTTTTATACAAGTTGCTATTCAGATAAGAGCTGCCCGTTATCCTTTTCGCGGACCCAAATTCGAAAAACTGTATCGAATTTAACAAAAATTACAGTACTTTGCTCCTGTTGTTACGAAATTACAAAAATTATAAAAATGCTGTTGACAAATCGGATTGGTTGGTTATAATAAGCATAACAAGTTTAAATCATACTAAACAAATATGAATAATATGATTTGAAAATACGATGAGAAGGAGGACGACCTGAATGAAAAAATCAGCGGTATTGCGTCGGGCAGAATCTTGTTCTATGCGTACACTGGCTGCTGTCATGTGTATGTGTTGTTGTCCTTGCGCGCTCAGCATGAATATGTGTAGAACAAGAAATGCCTGTTTATGTCTTCTGACATGATTGACGATTGCATAATCATACAGATTACGAAACAGACTGCGGTCTGTTTTTTTATTGCAAAAATTAAGGAGTAACGGTTTATAACGAAAGGGGTAGCATGATGAAATATAATTGGAAAAACGTATTGGCGGTTGCAGCTGTTTCTTTATTGACGGCAGGGCTTCTGGCCGGATGCGGCGGCGTAAAGAAGGTGGAAAAAACAGATAAGCCGGCGGATGCCGGCGCGAAGAAAGTCGTGAAGGTCGCGCACAGGGCGGATTATGTACCGTACTGCTTCATCAATAAGGATAACCAGTCGGACGGTTTTGAAGTGGCGGTATTAAAGGAGCTGGCGGCAGCGCTGCCCCAGTACAAATTTGAATTCATTCCCACATCTGACGATGACCTGCTGATCGGCGTGGAAAGCGGTAAATATGACATCGGAGTCAAAGGCGCCTGGTACACGAAAGCACGCAAGGAAAAATTTATCTTCCCGAAGCATTATATCGCGGCCAGCGTTATCGGCATCACGTTCCGAAAAGAGGATGAAGGAAAGATCAAAGACCTGGAAAGCTTTGCAAAGCTGAAAGGAAAGCTGGTTCCGATTGCGCCGCAGAATGCACAGTACGCAGTGGTGCAGCAGTATAACCGGGAACATCCGGATAATCAGGTCAAGCTGGTTCCTTCGGAGAACTTTAAAGTGGATGAGGCGTATGGCTGGATACTGGAAGGCCGTTATGACGGGTACTTTAACATTGAACTCAACCACATAAACAATGTGGAAAAAGAAACCGGCAAATATTATAAATTGAGAGATAAATTTGCCTATGTACGGCATCAGGCAATTCCCACCTATGCGCTGTTCAATAAGAAAGACCAGCAACTCGCCGACGAGTACGACAAAGTATGGGAAAAGCTGCAGAAGAGCGGCAAGCTGCTGGAATTGGAAAACAAGTATTTCGGCTTTGATATTTTCAAGCTTGTCAAAGGCGACGGCAAAGGAGAAAGGTGATAGAAGATGCGCCCGTTTGAGCATCAGTTGATTCCGCAGTATTTTGTGGAAGTGTTCCCGTACCTGAGCGTAACGCTGGGTGTTACGGTTTCTGTAATTATCTTCGGCAGCCTGCTGGGCGGTGTGATCGCCTGGGGAAAAATCAGCGGCGGGCGAGTGGTTCGGAGCCTGGCTACAGGTTATACCTATATCCTGCGCTGCACTCCGTCCATCATTCTTCTTTTCCTGATCTTTTACGGTCTGCCCAAATTCGTGCTGGAAGCTTTTGGTTATGACATCAACGGGTTGAGCCGTGCAGTCTTTGTAATCATATCCTTTACGTTGCTATATGCAGCCAGCAGCTCGGAAGTCATGCGCGCCGCGTACCTGTCTGTGGATCACGGGCAGTATGAAGCGGCGGTAAGTATAGGCCTCTCCTCCTTTACCGCACTGCGGCGGATCGTTCTGCCGCAGGCTGCGGTAGTGGCGTTACCGAATTTTGGAAACTCGGTGCTGAACCTGATGAAGGAAGGCTCGCTGGCCTATACAATTGGACTGATCGATCTGCTTGGGGAAGGGAATCTGATCATCTCCCGCCAGTATGGAGGCTCTGCGCTGGAAGTCTACACTGCAGTTGGGCTGATCTATCTGGGACTGGCTTTTCTGATCACAAGGTCGACGATGCTGTTGGAACAAAAGCTGTTGCCACAGAAAACACGACCGGAAAGGATACAGAAATAAAATGGAATTAGATTATGCGTTTATGGTCCGGACCTTTGGGATTTTGCTACAGGCCATACCGGTCACCCTCAAGCTTACCGCGGTGACGCTGGTGCTGGCAACGCCCTTTGCGTTCCTGCTGGCGCTGGCAAGGATTTACACCGTGCCGTACGTGGCAAAATTCGCTTCCGTTTACGTTTCGGTGATGCGTGGCATCCCCATGGTTTTACAGATCCTGCTGGTGTACAGCCTTCTGCCCAGTCTGCTGAACTATCTGTTTAAACGGGCGGGTATTGCGTATAACATTTTTGACCTGGATACAATCTGGTATGCCTACATCATCTTTACTCTCGGTGAAATCGCGGTTTTGTCAGAGGTTTTCCGGTCTGCGCTCGGCAGTGTCGGCGACGGGCAGATAGAGGCGGGGCTGTCGGTAGGCATGAACCGCCGGACGATTTACCGGCGTATCCTGATCCCGCAGGCGTTGGTGACGGCCATGCCGAGCCTGTGTAATGTTACGGTCACGCTGCTCAAAAATACCTCGCTGGCTTTTATGATGGCGGTGCAGGATATAACTGCGACAGGCAAAATTGCCGCATCGTATGGATATAACTACGTAGAAGCCTATCTGGATGTGTTCCTGGTTTACATCATTGTGTGCTCGCTGGTGCAGATTGCCTTCCGTATTTCGGAGAAGCATCTCGGACGGTTCCGCCACGCTTCCCAGACCAGCGGCTGATAAGTAAAACTATTTAATTGAAAGGATGAATAAAGATGACTCAGAATAAACGTGAATTGGTAGAAGCAGCTTTACATAATAAACCGGTTGACCGGGTGCCTGTGGGCTTCTGGTTCCATTTTCTGGAAGACCAGCGTAATACGGATGCCGTCAGCGATCCGGCTCTGGAAGAACAGAATCTGGCGGGGCACAGGAACTTTATCGAATCCTGGCATCCGGATTTTGTGAAAATCATGACAGACGGATTTTTCCAATATCCGAATCCGGCTGTGACCAGGCCGATTCAATCGATTCAGGAAGCGGCGGATGTCCGGCCTCTTGGCAGGGATTCTGCCTGGTTTACCAGTCAGGTTGCCTTTGCGAAGAAGCTGAGCAGCGCTTACGGAAAAGAAATCAAACTGTTTTATAACTTGTTCGCACCGGCCCGTACTCTTAACTTTGTGCAGGAAAAAGTGGGAGGCCAGTCGGATTTGGCTGTGTTTCTGCGTGAAGATCCGGCAACCCTGAAAAAAGTACTGGACGTGATTGCGGAAGACTATGCCGCGCTGGCAGAGGCGCTGATCCGCGACGGCGGTGTGGACGGGATCTATCTTTCGGTCAACAACATAAATAAAGATACCGTGGCGGCGGCCGATTATCAGGCTTATATCGCGCCCAGCGAAATTACCGTCCTGACCGGAGCAAACCGGGCGAATCCGGAAAATATCCTGCATATCTGCGGGTATGAAGGTTTTTTGAACCATCTGGAGTGGTACAAAGAGTATCCATTCCTGGCGGTTAACTGGGCCGCGCATCTGGAGGGCGTGTCCCTGGCAGAAGGTAAAAAGCTGTTTGACGGACGGGCTGTTATCGGCGGCTTCGGGCAGACGGAAAAAGATGTGATTTACGTGGGTACCAAAGCAGAAATAGAACAGGAAACAGAACGTTTGCTGAAGGAAGCCGGGACTGTCGGCGTAATTTTAGGCGCAGACTGCACGGTACCCAGGGATATCGATGTACAGCGGTTCAACTGGGTACGGGATAAAGCGGCGGCTATAAAATAAGAAAACGGGCTGCCCGATTAACAGATGGGGGAGAAATTATGTTAAAGGTTACCGGGATTCACAAAAAATTTAATAAGCATGAAGTGCTGAAAGGAATAGACCTCACTGTTAACAAAGGGAACGTGGTTGTCATTTTAGGTCCCAGCGGCAGCGGAAAGACCACGCTGCTGCGCTGCATCAATTTTCTGGAAAAAGCGGACAGCGGGCATCTTGACTTTGATGAGATATCGCTGGACTATGATACCGTTACCGGAAAGCAGATCCATAACGTGCGGAAAAAGACGGCTTTCGTATTTCAGAATTACAATCTGTTCAACAATAAGACGGTGCTAGAAAATGTGGCTGAAGGTCTGATTTACGGGCATGGCGTGGAGAAGGCAAAAGCGATGGGGATTGCCAGACAGGCAATTGATAAGGTGGGGCTGTCAGACCATTACGACTATTATCCTTCGCAGCTTTCCGGCGGACAGCAGCAGCGCGTCGGCATTGCCCGCGCCATTGCCATAGAACCGGAGGTGATTTTGTTCGATGAGCCCACCTCGGCGCTGGACCCGGAGCTGATCGGCGAAGTGCTGACGATCATCCGACAGCTGGCAAAGGAAGGGAAGACCATGGTAATCGTCACCCATGAGATGCAGTTCGCCAGGGAAATTGCTACCCATGTCATTTTTATGGAGGACGGCATCATTGTGGAAGAAGGTGATCCGGAAAAGGTGTTCTCCAAACCGGAAAAAGAACGGACGCGCCAGTTCCTGAGCCGTGTGCTGACACCGGAATACATGATTTGAGAGAGTCGGTAATTTTGTAACTGTTTCAACCTGAATAGTCTGGCATTGAACCGGTCCGACTGGTTGCTTTTATTATCTTAGAGCAAAAAGATAAAAACTCCGAATGCTGCTGTATGAATAACAGACAGCGTTCGGAGTTTCGATTATATTGGTCAGGCGTCCGTTTATTGATTAGGCGCCCACAGGTTCTTCTGCGATTATTTTGGCAGTGTCCGGTTCATGCTGCCGGTCTGATACCCGTCCATATCAAGGGTTACATAGGAAAACCCAAGACCGTGCAGGGTTTTGGAAACCTGTCGGCGGATTTCAGGCGCAGCCAGCCGAAGGATTTCATCCTGTCCGACCTCGATCCGGGCTATGGTCCCGTGAATCCGTACACGCAGCTGGGTAAAACCCAAATCCAGTAAAAGCTGTTCGGCTTTATCGACCATGGACAGCTTTTCAGGGGAAATCTCTTCACCATAGACAAAGCGGCTGGACAGGCAAGCAAATGACTGCTTGTTCCAGGTCGTCAGCCCAAGTTCTTTGGACAGCTGCCGGATTTCTTCTTTGTATAGCCCAACATACCGCAGCGGGCTGACCACATGAAGCTCTGCCACTGCCTTTAACCCGGGGCGGTAATCTCCGTTATCGTCCATATTGGAGCCCTCGGCTACGTAGGCAAGATGATTTTCCTGAGCGATGGCGATGATCTTTGTAAACAGCTCATGCTTGCACAGATAACAGCGATTCCTGGGATTATGGCGAAACCCTTCGATATCCAGTTCTTCGCTGTCAACAATGATATGGCGGATGCCTTCCTTTCGGCAGAATTCTTCCGCTTCTTTCAGTTCCCTGACAGGAAAAGAACAGGAACGGGCCGTGACAGCAACGACCTGATCTCCCAGCACATCGTGGGCTACCTTTAACAGAAAGGTTGAGTCAACGCCTGAGGAAAAAGCGATGGCAACACTGTTTAGATTATTAAGATACGCTTTAAGCGCTAATAGCTTTTTTGCAGGTGTGGTTGAATCCATGATTTTGTTTCTCTCCTTTACCGAAACAGATATAGTAATCATATAGAATTAATATGAATACTATAGAAATTCTAACAGATATAGGGAATCTGTCAATATGCTTTTTATTATATGGCGGACTCAAAATTAATTCATATAATTCCTATTGACATACTATGAAATAAGTGCTAAAATCAGAATCACAAAATTTCGTAGTGCGCGGCGGCATAGCCAAGTGGTAAGGCAGAGGTCTGCAAAATCTTTATCCCCGGTTCAATTCCGGGTGCCGCCTCCAGCTATAGGATTTGTGATTTTGCTGTGAATGGAAGGTACACAGATGAAAAGGTGGAGGGATGTTTATGAAAAAACTCGTTTTGCTCATCAGTATATTGGTATTGTCTTTTTCGCTGGCGGGCTGCGGCGGTGATACGAAAAAAGCAGAAAAGCCAGCCGCGAAAGAAATCAAGATTGGCGCTACGGCAGGTCCCCACGCACAGGTCGTAGAGGCAGTGGCTAAAGAGGGGACAAAACAGGGGCTGAATATCAAGGTCATTGAGTTTTCTGATTACATTACGCCGGATAAGGCTTTGGCTGACGGTGAGATTGATCTGGTCAGCTATCAGCACAAACCGTTTATGGAGAATTTCAACAAGCAGAATAAATCGGATCTGGTGGCTATCGGAAGAACGATCCTTATGCGCATGGGCATTTACAGCGATAAGCATAAAGATCTGAAGAACCTGCCGGAAAATGCGATCATTGCGATTCCCAATGATCCGACCAACGGCGGAAGAGGGCTGGTATTGCTGGAAAAGGCCGGACTGATCAAATTAAAAGAAGGCGTCGGGTTTAAAGCAACAGCCAAAGATGTTGTAGATAATCCTAAGAAATTCCAGTTTAAGGAACTGGAAGCGGCGCAGCTGCCTCGCAGTCTGCAGGATGTGGACGTTGCCGTGATTACCATGAATTATGTGATGAGCGGCGGTCTTGATGTGAAGAAACAGGGGCTCTTCTGGGAGACGAAGGACGAGCCGCTGGCGGTTATGATCCTGGCCGTAAAAGGCAAGGATAAAGAGAACGCCACGTATTTGAAGATAGCGAAACTGTTCCATTCCGAAGGAGTACGCAAATATATAGCAGATACCTTTAAGGGAACGATTGTGCCGGCGGAATAATCATCGGGACAACAGAGAATCGCAATGATTCAGGCTTGTAATTGAGGACTTCAGATGGCGTCGCATGTAATTGAAAATCTGTTGCTGCGATTACAGAAGTAGCTTGATGTAGAACGGGCGTTAGCTGAAGCTGAAGGCAAGCTGGAAGTGATGGAGGATGACTATGCAGAAAGAAAAAATTACAAAGCTGACGCTGGCAGGTATGTTTGCGGCCATGGCATTTATCTGCTTCGCGTATCTGCGTATTGAGATTCCTATGGGGCTGGGGCTTACCGGCAAAGTTTATATTGGGCATACTTTCATCATTCTTTCTGCGATTTTATTAGGCGCAAAATTCGGCGCGCTGACAGGAGCGGTAGGTCTTTCGCTGGCCGATATCCTGGCTGGCTATGTAACGTCCGCGCCGCCAACATTTTTGGCGAAATTTATATTGGGTGCCGCAACTGCGTTTTTTGCGCGGCAGTTTTTTGCTGTCAGACAGCGTGATACAGCAGGACGGGAAGTGACCGCAGTGTTGCTTGCGGGCATTGCCGGTTCGCTGATCAATGTTATAACAGAACCGTTGATCCGGTATGTCTTTAAATATTACCTGCTGGGCTACGACCAGCATATCGCTTATGTCAGTGCAATGAACTGTGCGGTTTCCATGCTGGTAAGCGCGGTTCCTTCCGTAGCAGTAGCGACGTTATTGTACCGGGTTCTGAAACCCGTGTTTAGGGGAAAGCTTGCCTGGATGCAATGAAAACGGGAAATACGTTTAAATGCAGTAGTTATTTAGGATATGAAGTTATGGAAATTGGAAGAGCTATTGCCGATGCTAAAGAAATATTTTATCGGCTGCACAGGCATCCGGAGCTGTTCTGACAGGAGTTTAAGACTACAGTGTATATAAAGCAGGTCTTGTCAGACAATGATATTCCGGTTTATCCTCTGCCATTAAATACTGGTCTTGTCGCACATTTGGGATGCGGTAAACCTGTGGTCGCGTTTCGTTGTGATATTGACGCTCTCCCCATGACGGAGGAAAGCGTCTTGGCGTATGCTTCGGAATATCCGGGCAGGATGCACGCCTGCGGACATGATTTTCATACGGCATCCTTGTTAGGCATCGCGCTGACGTTACGGAATTGTTTGCCACTGCAGGGGATGGTTAAGCTGATTTTCCAGCCGGCAGAAGAAAATATGGCCGGAGCTCGCCAAATTCTGCAAACAGGAATACTGGATGATGTGGAGGTGATTTTTGGATTGCACTGTTGTGCGGCATATCCGAAAGGAACAGTTATATCGCGTCCCGGTTTTATGAATGAAGCAGTTGATGAATTCCATATTGATTTTTATGGGAACGGTGCCCATGCTTGCCGACCGCATCAGTCTGCCGATTCAATTATTATGATTGATAGTTTTGTTCAGGAGGCGCAGACAATTGTTAGCCGGAATACTGCCCCGTTTCATCCTGTGGTTGTAGGAATTACTCGCATTGGATCAGGTACAGTAAAAGCAGCCAAAGCTATGGGCGCCAATTATTTCCAGATTATCTGGTATTTTATCCTGCCGGAAGCCAAAAGTTCCATGATACTGTCCATAACCATTGGAACAATTTCCCTGATTTCGGCTACAGCTCAGGCAGGAACTATCGGCGCAGGCGGAATTGGCGATATGGCGCTGACGTATGGGTATGAGCGGATGGATGTGCCTGTAATGCTTGCCACAATCGTTATTTTGGTAGTGATTGTCCAGTCGGTACAGACGCTGGGTAACTACTTTGCGAAACGGGCGCGTAATCACTAACGGGGTAAGTCAGAGACCGTTGCAGCCATTTAGAGAACAGAGGCATTACAGAAAATCTGCCGGACTGACATTTTAAGGAGGCTACTTATGGATTTTTCAACGTTATGTATTCACAGCGGTTACAAACCAGACTGTACGGGGAGCGTCAGCGCTCCGATTTATACATCAACAGCCTATGCCCATCCCGGTGTACAGCAGAGCACCGGGTATGATTACATCCGCACGCAGAACCCTACGCGGGAAAGTGTGGAACGCTGCCTGGCAGCATTGGAGGGCGGTACGAACGGCTTTGCGTTTGCGTCGGGTATGGCGGCACTGGCCTGCCTGCTGGAACTGTTCCAACCAGGGGATCATTTTATCGTTACGGCCGACTTATACGGCGGCTCGATTCGTCTTTTCAATACAGTATCCCGGAAAAACGGACTGACCTATACGGAAGTGGATACCGGCAATCTGGAGGCTGTGGAAAAAGCGTACAGGCCTGCCACAAAAGCCATATATATTGAAACGCCGTCCAATCCTACCATGCAGATTACGGATCTCCGCGCTATCAGCGAATGGGCGCATGCCAAAAACCTGAAAGTGATTGTGGATAACACATTTCTGACCCCGTATTTCCAGAAACCGCTGCTGCTTGGCGCGGATATCGTCCTTCACAGCGGTACAAAGTATCTGGGTGGCCACAACGATCTGCTGGCGGGAATTCTGGTGACAAAAGAGGAAGAAGATACGGCAAAGATTAAATTTCTGCAGAATACCATCGGCGCGGTACTTTCTCCTTTTGACAGCTGGCTGCTGTTGCGTGGGCTGAAAACGCTGCCGCTACGGATGGAACGGCATGCAGCCTCGGCATTGCGGATTGCCAAATGGCTGAAGCAGCAGCCGCAGGTCAGAAAGGTGTTTTATCCGGGATTGGAGGATTCCCCCCGTTATGCTGCAAATGTAAAACAGGTAAGCGGCTTCGGCGGCATGATTTCCTTTGAAGCAGAGTCAGAAGCGTTTGCCCGCAGCGTACTCTCAAAACTGAAGCTGGTTCTGTTTGCGGAAAGTCTGGGCGGAACGGAATCCCTGCTGACCTATCCGCTGCTACAGACCCATTCCGATGTACCCCGTGAGGAAGCGCTGGCAAAAGGCATCAATGAGCGGTTGCTGCGCCTGTCTGTAGGGCTGGAGGCGCCGGAAGACATCATTGCGGATCTGGAGCAGGCCTTTGCCGCCGCTTTGCGGGAAGCGTAAATAATGCAGCAGATTGTTTTGCATAAAAAGTTAAGTTACCCGTTCTGCATATGCGCTTTGATTATGAAGGCAGGCTGACTTATCGAACAGCAGAAACAGGGAGGGCTCTTTCAATGGATTTGGATAACATCATCGATCGCCGCAATACCGATTGCCTGAAATTCGATGCTGCGGTTCGGCGCGGGTATCCGGAGGATATTTTGCCGCTCTGGGTGGCGGATATGGATTTTCCCGTTGCACAGCCTGTGATAGAGGCGATACAAAAACGGACGGCCCACGGTATTTTCGGTTACAGCGAACCGGATCCGAAGCGGTTCTATCATGTATTGGAGCAGTGGTTCCGGGAACAGCATCACTGGCAGATACAACAGGATTGGCTTTTGCAGACGCCGGGCGTGGTGTTTGCGCTGGCCATGGCGGTCAAAGCGTTCACGAACCCCGGCGATGCCGTGCTGATCCAGCAGCCGGTGTATTATCCGTTCAGCGAAGTGATCCTGGATAACGGCCGCCGCAGGGTGAGCAGCGATCTGGTCCTGAAGGACAGGCACTATGAAATTGACTTTACGGATTTTGAACAGAAAATCATAGCGAATCAGGTGAAACTGTTCTTGATGTGCAGTCCCCACAATCCGGCAGGAAGGGTCTGGACCCGGAAAGAACTGGAAACGGTTGCCGGTATCTGCCATAAACATAATGTGATTGTGGTGGCAGACGAAATTCATGAAGATTTCGTCTGGACGGAACGGCCGCATATCCCGTATGCTACATTGGGCGAAACATTCGCACAGCAAGCAGTAATTTGTACCGCTCCCAGCAAGACTTTTAATCTGGCGGGACTGCAGGTTTCCAACATTTTTATTCCCAACTATGAACTGCGCAGAAGGGTCAGGCATGAAATCAACGCGGCGGGTTACAGCCAGCTGAATACGCTGGGGCTGGTTGCCTGTGAAGCGGCGTATCAGTATGGGCTTCCCTGGCTGGAGGAGGTAAAACAGTATCTGCGTGAGAACATAAACTTTACTAGGGCATTTTTACAGCAGCATATTCCGCAGATCAGCCTGATCGAGCCGGAGGGAACGTACCTGCTGTGGCTGGATTGCCGCGGACTGGGACTTACCAATACCGAACTGGAAGAACTTATAGTAAAAAAGGCCGGCCTCTGGCTGGACAGCGGCGCTATCTTCGGCGCGGCAGGCAAAGGTTTCCAGCGCGTCAATGCAGCCTGTCCCCACAGCGTGCTTCGAGAAGCGCTGGAACGGATACATAAAGCCATCTCTTGTTGATTGGAAAACTCCGAAACAGCTGCTCCTTAAAGGCTGCAGGTAAACGAAACAGAGGATTAGATAATCATGCGAAAAGTAATTGTCGGGATGTCCGGCGGTGTTGACAGCGCGGTAACTGCTTACCTGCTGAAAGCCGCCGGCTTTGCTGTTACCGGAATCACACTGCGCACCTGGTCCGGTGCGGACGGGCAGGAAAGCCGCTGCTGTGAGATCAGCGATGCCATGCTTGTGGCACAGAAACTGGATATTCCGTATTATGCGGTAAATTGCATTTCCTGTTTCCGGGAAAAGGTGATCGATCCCTTTGTCGAAGATTACTTACATGGTCTGACGCCGAATCCCTGCGTAGACTGTAACCGCGATGTCAAATGGGAGCAGATGCTGTTGGCTGCGGCAAGGCTGCGGGCGGATTATATCGCTACGGGACATTACGCCTCTTTGGTCCGTCTGCCGAACGGGCGGTATACGGTACAGCAGTCTTCCTTTGCCGAAAAGGATCAGACCTACATGCTGTACCGGCTGACCCAGGAGCAACTTTCGCGTACCATCATGCCGCTGGGTAAACTAAGCAAAAAGGAAGTCCGCCATATTGCAGAAAAAACCGGTTTGCCGGTAGCCCATAAAAAGGACTCCCAGGAGATATGCTTTGTGACCGGGGGCGGGTATGCAGACTACATTGAAGAAGAAACGGACGCACAACTTCCGCCGGAAGGCTGTTTTGTCGATGTGGACGGAAACATCGTCGGACGGCACAGGGGGATCATTCATTATACGGTAGGGCAGCGCAAAGGGCTGGGGCTTGCGTTGGGGTATCCTGCCTATGTTAAGAGCATAAACGCTGCGCATAATGAAATCGTGATAGGCGATGAACAATCTCTGTACAGTAAGGAAATCCTGTGCAATGCGGTGAATTTTATGAGCGTTGCGGGGATAGAAGCCGGAAACCCACTGCGGGCCAATGTGAAGATACGGTATCATCACAAGGGAGAAGACGCCTGGCTGAAAATGGAAGGCAAGGATATGCTCCGAATTATCTTTGACGAACCGGTACGGGCGGCCGCGCCGGGACAGTCAGCCGTGTTTTATGATGAAGACCGCTGTGTCATCGGCGGCGGGAAGATTGTGAAAGCAGAATGATAATCAATGCTTCCGTATTTGTGAGGAAGCGCTTATGAACGAGTTAATCACATTATTCCCATTGACATACTATGAAATGAATGATACAATCAAAATTATGAAATTCAGAGAAACAAGGAGCATTGATTATGGCAGAAACGCTGTTGGAGATACATGATCTGCACGCCGGGGCTGCAGACAGGGAAATTTTAAAAGGTATAGATCTTACCATTCAAAAAGGGGAAGTACATGTCATCTTAGGTCCCAACGGCTCGGGAAAGTCTACCCTGATGAACGTGATTATGGGACATCCGGGCTATCAGGTGACGGAAGGCAGCCTGACGTTTGAAGGAAAGGATATTACCGCGTTAAAGACCTTTGAACGGGCCCGGGCCGGTATCTTTTTGTCTTTCCAGACGCCGGAAGAAATTCCGGGGATTACCGTGGAAAACATGCTGCGCACGGCGAGACAGGCGATAACCGGTAAACGGGAACGGATTTTTGGGTTCCGCAAAGAACTGAAAGAAATGATGGAAGAGTTGCAGATCGACCCGTCCTACAGCGAACGTTATTTAAACGTTGGGTTTTCCGGCGGGGAGAAGAAGCGCAATGAGATACTGCAGCTGTTGATGCTGCGGCCGAAACTGGCGCTGCTGGATGAAACGGATTCCGGCCTGGATGTGGATGCGGTGCAGATCGTGTCCCGTGGTGTCAGCAAATTTCACAACGGGGACAATGCGTGCCTGGTCATTACACATAACGCCCGCATTCTGGACAAACTGAAGGTGGACCGGGTCCATGTGCTGATGCAGGGACGGATCGTGGAAGAAGGCGGGCCGGAACTGGTGGAACAGATCAACCGGGACGGGTTTGGACATATAAAAGAAACAACGGTGTGATGCGCTGCCTGTAATATAGACATATGAAGTTTTAAAATGGTTAAGCTTGTAACGGGCAGGCACGAGGCTAAGAGTATGGAACAGCAAAAGACGTTTGTGGAAGATATCGAACGCACGGAGCGGGGACTGACAGAGGACATCATCCGGGATATTTCCCGGCAGAAAAAGGATCCGGCGTGGATGCTGGATTTCCGGCTGCAATCCCTGGAGAAGTATTATCAGATTCCATTGCCGGTCTGGGGACCGGATATTTCCGAATTAAATATGGACGACATCGTTACGTATGTCCGTCCCGGCGGGAAGATGGCGGGGAACTGGCAGGAAGTGCCGGAAGAAATCAAAGCCACTTTCGATCGTCTGGGGATTCCGGAAGCGGAACGAACCTCCCTGTCGGGGGTAGGGGCCCAGTACGATTCGGAAGTGGTGTATCACCGGGTGCAGAAAGAACTGAGCGACCAGGGGGTCATCTATACGGACTTTGAGACGGCGGTACACGAATACGAAGATATTGTAAAAGAGTATTTTATGAAGCTTGTGCCGCCAAAAGATCATAAGTTCGCAGCGTTGCACGGGGCGGTCTGGTCCGGCGGTTCCTTTGTGTACGTGCCGGAAGGCGTGCATGTGGATATTCCGCTGCAGTCCTATTTTCGTCTGAATGCAGCGGGGGCGGGGCAGTTTGAACATACGCTGATCATCTGCGAAAAGAATTCCAGCCTGCACTTTATTGAAGGCTGCAGCGCTCCCCGTTATAATGTGACGAATCTTCACGCCGGCTGCGTGGAACTGTATGTAAAAGAGGGGGCGCGGCTGCGGTATTCGACCATTGAAAACTGGTCGCGCAACATGATGAACCTGAATACCAAGCGGGCGCTGGTGGAAAAGGACGGCCTGATCGAATGGGTGTCGGGGTCTTTCGGCTCCCATGTGTCGTGCCTGTACCCCAGCAGCATTTTGCATGGGGAGAATGCCCGCTGCGAGTTTACCGGCGTTACCTTTGCCAGTCGGGGACAGGATCTGGACACGGGGGCGACGGTGGTCATGCTGGCGCCAAATACAAGCGCCAATATCAACACCCGGACGATTTCCAAATCCGGCGGAGCAGCCACCTACCGCAGCGCCGTAAAGGTGACCCCCGGGGCCAAAGGGGCGAAATGCCTGGTCAATTGCGAATCGTTGCTGCTGGATGAAAAGAGCCGCAGTGATACGCTTCCGGTGATGGATATTGAAACCGATGATGTGGAAATAGGGCATGAAGCGAAAATCGGACGCATCAGCGATGAAGCAATCTTTTACCTGACCAGCCGGGGCATTGCGGAAGAAGAAGCCCAGGCTATGATCGTGCGCGGGTTTGTAGAACCGGTAGCCAAAGCGCTGCCGCTGGAGTATGCCGTGGAAATGAACAACCTGATCAACCTGGAATTGGTTGGCAGCATGGGATGAGGTAGCAGACATGGAAAAAGAAATATTCAGTACCATTCCTGTGCCTACCTGGCGCTGGCTTGGGGTCAACGAAGCGTATCTGCCGGAAGAAATACAGACGTTGCCAGCGCCGGTCCGTAAAACGCAAATTGAAGTTCCGGCAGGGCAACATGTTACTCAGGTGATCGCCAACCGAACGGAACAGCGGACGGAAATTACTGCCCACGTATCGGAAGGCGGCTCGCTCCAGCTGGTTCAATTGCAGCTGCTTCCCCCGGATAAAGCCGGAACCTGCAGTGTAACGGTAACGGCTGAAAAGGACGCGCAGGTTTATTACACGGGGGCGGAAATCGGAGCGTCCCGTGTGCTTGCACAGGTGAAGATCCATCTGGCAGGCGATGGTTCCAAAGCGGACGTAGCGGCCTTGTATTTCGGCGACGGCACGCGCAGCATAGATTTGAATTATGTAATTACACAGGCAGGGAAGAAGACGGAAGCCAATATGCAGGTGCGGGGCGCGTTGCAGGACAGCGCGGCGAAAATATTCCGCGGTACCCTGGATTTTAAAGCAGGAAGCAAGGGCAGCACCGGCCGGGAAAAGGAAGAGGTCGTATTGCTGAACGAAGGGATTCGCAACCGCAGTGTGCCGCTGATGCTTTCCGCCGAAGAGGATGTGAACGGGCAACATGCAGTGAGCGCAGGCAGGCTGGACAAGTCTAAACTGTTCTACCTGATGAGCCGCGGGCTGGATGAGAAGGAAGCTCAGAAACTGGTGGTGGGCGCTTTGTTCGCCACGGTACTGGAGCGGGTTCCCGATGCGGAGCTGAGAGAGGAAATCAGCAGAGTGGTTGAGGAGCAGATCGAACATGAACAGCGTTGAATTCCGGAAAGACTTTCCGATATTGAACCGAAAAATGAACGGACAGCCGCTGGTGTACCTGGACAATGGCGCAACGACCCAGAAACCGGAGCATGTGGTGCGGGCGCTTTGCGGATATTACGGAGGCTGCAATGCCAATCCCCACCGGGGCGCGTACGAACTCAGCGTGAAAGCTACGGAAATATACGAACAGGCCCGGGTGCGGGTACAGCGGTTCATACATGCCGCCAGGCCGGAGGAAATCATTTTCACCAAAAATGCCACAGAGGCTTTGAACCTTGTTGCGTACAGTTATGGCCTGAACTTTGTACAGCCCGGCGATGAAATCGTGATCTCTGTCGCGGAGCATCACAGCAACCTTGTACCCTGGCAGCGGGTGGCCAGGCAAAGAGGCGCAAAACTGAAATATATGTATCTGGAAAAGGATGGAAACCTTTCCGAAGACGATATAGAGACCAAAATAACGGAGAAAACTAAAATTGTTGCTGTAACCCAAGTATCCAACGTGCTGGGCCTGGTGAACGACGTGCGGCGTGTTGCGGACAAGGCGCACAGCGTGGGCGCGGTTTGTGTAGTGGATGGCGCCCAGAGCACCGCGCACATGCAGGTTGACGTACAGAAACTGGGCGCGGATTTTTTCGCTTTCAGCGGGCACAAACTGCTGAGTCCCATGGGTATCGGCGTGCTGTACGGAAGAAAAGAACTGCTGGAAACGATGCCGCCCTTCCTTATGGGCGGGGATATGATCGAATACGTGGAAGAACAGGACGCTACGTTTGCGGAACTGCCCGCCAAGTTTGAAGCGGGGACCCAGAACGTGGGCGGGGCGGCCGGTCTGACGGCTGCGATTGACTATCTGGAACAGTTTACGTTTGCCAGGATCGAACAGATTGAAAAGGAACTGCTGGATTATGCATTGCCCCGCTTGCGGGAATTGCCGTTCATTGAACTGTACGGCTGCGATACGCGGCGAAACAATAAGACGGGAATCATTACCTTTAATGTTAAGGATGTGCACCCCCACGATGTGGCAACGATTTTGGACGCGCAGGGGGTGGCGATTCGGGCGGGGCATCACTGCGCCCAGCCGCTGATGCGTTATCTGGGGCAGAACGCAACCTGCCGGGCCAGCTTTTACCTGTATAATACCCGGGAAGACATCGACCGCTGGATCGAAGCATTACAACAGGTAAGGAAGGTGATGCGACTGTGAACGGATTATCGGAGATTTACACGGAACTGATTGCAGAAGAAAGCCGTAACCCGGAAAACCGGCGTCATCTGCCGCATCCCACCTGCTGTGAAAAAGGGCACAACCCAAGCTGCGGCGATGAGATCACACTGGAACTGGAAGTGCAGGACGGCCGGATCGCAGATGCGTCCTTCACTGGGAACGGCTGCGCCATTTCCCAGGCATCCGCTTCCCTGATGATCAATTTAATCAAAGGGCAGTCTGTGGAAAAAGCGGGAAGCCTGATTGCGCTGTTCCAGCGTATGATTAAAGGCGAGGTTACGGATGTCGGCGAATTGGAAGAACTGGAGGACGCAGCGGCGCTGCAAAGCATTTCCCATATGCCGGCGCGGGTAAAGTGTGCGCTGCTTTCCTGGCGAACATTGGAAAAAGCGCTGGATAAACCCGGGAGGGGATAGATATGAAAATTCCATTGCGTTACCAGGTTTCGGAATATGACTGCGGGCCAACTTCCCTGCTGAACGCCCTGAATTACCTGTTCCAGCGGGAAGAGATTTCGCCGGAACTGATCCGTAACATCATGCTGTACTCGCTGGATTGCTACGGCAGCGGCGGCACGCCGGGGAAACGCGGCACCTCCCGCATGGCCATGATGTTTCTCAGCAACTGGCTGGATGGCGTGGGCAAGACCGGTATCCTGCCGGTGGAAAGCCGTTACCTTTCCGGCAGGGACGTGCGCATGGATGCCCACAGTTCTCTTGTGGACGCGCTGCACCGGAACGGCGTGGCGGTGGTACGGCTGTATCTGGACGGGGAGCACTATGTGCTGCTCACCGGGGAAAAGGAGGGACGCGTTTATCTGTTTGACCCTTACTACCTGCCTGACGGGCTTGCGGAAACTGACATAGAAAACACGACGGACCATCCGTTCCATTACAACCGTATCGTGCCCTTTTCATATTTTAACAGGGAAGTGCAGGCGCCTTACGCATTGGGCAGCGAAGCGGAACGGGAAGCGGTGCTGCTGTTTGATACGCGCACGAAGCTGACGGAAGAAAAAGCCATCGAGTATTTCATTTAAGCAGGTTTTTATAATATGTGTTTCGCTAATTGAATATCATCTTTTAATAATACAGATAATCAAACAAACCGGTATCGGTCAGAATCAGGCTGATACCGGTTTTCCGGTATTTTGCGCGTCATTTTCTGAATCAGGTTGGCATATGGTATAATAAAACAGACGTAAAACCATTGGTAACTTTATATTTGATTCTTTGAAGAGGTTGAAACACTATGAAACGAAAGGCAAACGTGCACATCATCGCAACCGGCGGCACCATCGCCGGGCGGGCGGCTTCGGCGGCGGCCACGGTAGGCTATAAAGCAGGGGAACTGACGGTCGGACAGCTCATCGCTTCCGTACCGGGGCTGGATAAGCTGGCGAACCTTTCCGGCGAGCAGCTTTGCAATATCGACAGCAAAGATATGCAGGAAGCAATCTGGCTGCAGCTGGCAGAGCGAGTGGAGGCCGCGGCAGAGCGGAAGGATGTAGACGGCATTGTGATCACCCACGGTACGGATACCCTGGAAGAAACGGCGTTTTTCCTCCAGTTGACGGTAAAGACGGACAAACCCATTGTACTGACAGGCGCGATGCGTCCGGCTACGGCCATCAGTGCAGACGGCCCCATGAACATCTGGCAGTCTGTACAGGTCGCAGCAGATGCAAGCGCAACAGAGCGCGGCGTACTGGTGGTGATGAACGGGCAGATCAACGGGGCGGAAACCGTTACAAAAATCAACGTCAACGCGTTGGAAGCGTTCCAGTCTCCGGGAAGGGGCCCGATGGGCGTTATGATCGATGAGAAGATCTGCTGGAATGAGAGCGGCGCATGTACGTTGCCAACCCATAGCGGATCTGTTTCTGTAAAGAACCTGACGCAGCTTCCCAAGGTGAGGATCATCTACGGCTACGTGGGCGGCGACGACGGGCTTTTCGTGAAGGCGGCCCTCCGGGATGAAGCCAGGGGCTTAGTGTATGCGGCCTGTGGAAACGGCAGCGTGCCGGAAAAACTGACGGGCCTGTTAAAGGAAACGGTTGCGTCCGGCGTGCCGGTGGTGATTGCTACCCGTTGCGGCGGCGGTATCGTGGTGCTGTCAGAGGCGATGACGGCGGTAAACGGCTTTATCCCCGCCGGTCCGCTGAATCCGCAAAAAGCGAAAATACTGCTGCAGCTGGCGCTGACGAAAACAAGCGACGTGACCGAGATACAACAGCTTTTTGCTTCCTTTTTATAATTTGGGTTGACGAATCCTGTTAAGTTAACTATAATTATGTTAACGTTAACATTGAATTTGTTGACTAAAATACAGAAAAGAGGCAACATGTTATGACCATTGCGGAACTGACGGAAAAGATACTTAAGGAAGGGTACCGGATCACCCGTGAAAATCTGGACAAGGAACTGCTGTTAACGGCAGATCTGGAAGAAATGCTGGATTGTGCCGGCAAACTGCAGAAGCATTTCTGCGGGAACCTGGTGGACTTCTGCTCCATCATCAACGGGCGGAGCGGACGCTGCAGTGAAGACTGCAAATACTGCGCCCAGGCCGCCTGCAACCATACCGGCATTGACGAATACGGCTTTTTGCCGAAAGACAAGATTTTTGCGGCTGCAAAAGCAAACCAGGACGCGGGTGTGAATCGCTTTGCTATCGTCACGGCGGGCCGGGCGTTAAAAGGCAAAGATTTCGATAAAGCCATTGAAGCCTATAAAGAGATGCACGCAAAGCTGAAAATCGAACTTTGCGCTTCCATGGGGTTTATTGACGCGGAACAGTTCCGTCGCCTGAAGGAAGCGGGCGTTACCAGCTATCATCATAATATCGAAACCTCCCGCCGCAATTTCCCGAATATCTGTACCACCCACACCTTTGAGGATAAGATCCGAACCATAAAGATTGCCCAAAAAGAAGGCATGTGCGTTTGCTCCGGCGGTATCATCGGCATGGGGGAAACCTGGGACGACCGTATCGATATGGCGCTGACGCTGGCCGAACTGGGAATTGAGTCCATTCCGCTGAACGCCCTGATGCCGATCAAGGGCACGCCGCTGCAGGATACCCCGCAGATTTCCGCGGAAGATGTGGCCCGTACGGTCGCTATCTTCCGTTTCATCAACCCCACGGCAAACATCCGCCTGGGAGCGGGCCGCGGCATTCTGCCGAAGTCCGGGGAGACGGTCATCGGCCGGGGGGCGTCCGCTTCCATTACCGGCAACATGCTGACCACGGCCGGCGCTGCGACGATTGCCAGCGACATGGAAATGCTGAAGAAGCTGGGGCTGACGAATAAGCCGGAAGAAGCCGTACTGCCTGAGTAAATTTCCAAATTTCTTCTTTACAAAACGGTTACGGGGTATTATAATAACTCCATAAGCAACAAAGAGGTTGCGGATTGTTTTATCCGTTTCTCTTTGTTGCTTTTTTATTTGCAAAGGAGCCTTTTACATCATGGCATGGGTCAATGAGAATTTTACCGCCTTGCAGGACAGTTATCTGTTTTCGCAGGTGGCGCATAAAGTGGCGGCGTATTCTGCCGCCCATCCGGAACAGAAGATCATTCGTCTGGGGATCGGCGACGTGACGCTGCCCCTGGCGCCGGTCGTAGTGGAAGCGATGCAGAAAGCGGCAGCAGAAATGGGCGTGAAGGAAACCTTTCGGGGTTACGGACCGGAGCAGGGCTACGGCTTTCTGCAGGAAGCGCTGGTGAAGTATTACGCAGGCTTCGGCGTTACGCTGGAGACTTCCGAGGTCTTTATCAGCGACGGTGCGAAAAGCGACTGTGGCAATATTACGGATATTTTTGACGATGCCAACGTGATCCTGGTTCCGGATCCGGTCTATCCGGTCTACCTGGATACCAATCGCATGAGGGGACGAACGATCCGGTTCATGGAGGGAACGCCGGAGAACGGGTTCCTGCCCATGCCGGATCCGGCCGTTAAGGCGGATATCATTTATCTGTGCTCCCCCAATAATCCTACCGGGGCTGCCTATTCCAAAGCGCAGCTCAAAGAGTGGGTGGCGTATGCCCGACAAAACGACGCGGTGATTCTGTACGATGCAGCCTATGAAGCGTTTGTCGAAGACAGGGAACTGCCCCGCAGTATTTTCCAGATCGAAGGAGCGAAGGAATGCGCTATTGAGCTTTGCTCCCTTTCCAAAACGGCGGGATTTACCGGTACCCGTTGCGGCTATACGGTAGTGCCCCTGGCGTTGAAACGCAAGACCAAAAGCGGTAAGGAACTGTCGTTGAATAAGATGTGGCTGCGGCGGCAGACCACCAAGTTCAACGGGGTTCCCTATGTGGTACAGCGGGCTGCGGAAGCGGTCTTTACGCCGGAAGGGCAGAAACAGTGCCGGGCCAACCTGGCCTATTATAAGGAAAACGCCCGGCTGATCGGCCAGGCGCTGGAAGAAAAAGGGATTTTATATTACGGCGGCACGAATTCGCCTTATATTTGGCTTCAGTGTCCCCGGCAGATGAAGTCCTGGGAGTTTTTCGATTTCCTGCTGGAGAAGCTGGGCATCGTAGGTACGCCGGGTTCCGGCTTCGGCAGCCGGGGGGAAGGCTGGTTCCGCCTGACCGCCTTTGCCAGCCGGGAAGCTACGGAAGAAGCGGTGGCACGGCTGCGTAAGCAGTTGTAATAAGCAGTTAACTCAGCAACAAAGACGTTGCAAGTGGACACTCAGTCCAACCGTCTTTGTTGCTTTTTATTTTTTAACATAGAGAGAAAAAGAAAAACCAATTCAGGGAGGCAGTCTTTATGTGTGGAATTGTTGGATTTACCGGTGCGCAAAGCGCCGCGCCGCTCCTGCTGGACGGCTTGAAAAAGTTGGAATACCGGGGCTATGATTCGGCAGGCATTGCCGTCATGGACGGACAGAAGATTACAGTGAGCAAGGTGACGGGGCGCATCGCGAATTTGTGCGAGAAAACCCGGGACGGGGCAGACGTGCCCGGGTCGACAGGGATCGGCCACACCCGTTGGGCTACCCACGGGGCGCCTACGGAAGAAAACGCACACCCCCATCTGAGCAATGACGGCCGTTTTGCGGTGGTACACAACGGCATCATCGAAAACTATATGCAGTTGCGGGACGAACTGATTCGTGACGGCTACCATTTTGAAAGCGAAACCGACACGGAAGTCATCGTCCATCTGATAGAAATGTATTACCGGGGCAACATGCGGAAGGCGTTGCTGAAGACGACGAACCGTCTGCAGGGTTCCTACGCGCTGGGCGTCATCTGTTCGGAAGAACCGGGCAAGATTTACGCAGTCCGGGAAGCCAGCCCGTTGATCCTGGGGGTGGGCATCGGGGAGAACTATTTCGCTTCCGATGTGACGGCGCTGGTGAATCACACCCGTAACGTGATTTATCTGGAAGATGGCGAATTCGCGGAACTCTCCTGCGAAACCATCAAGATATTTGACTGTACCGGTCAGGAAATCCGAAAGAAGGTTACCCGCATCTTGTGGGACGTGCAGGCGGCGGAAAAGGGCGGCTATGAGCATTTCATGCTGAAGGAAATCATGGAGCAGCCCGGCGCGGTGAAGGCGACCATTGCGCCCCGGATCAAAGAGGGGAAGGTCGTATTTGAAGAGCTGGGCTTAACCGCTTCTGAAATCGGGGAAATCCGCAAGATCATCATTACCGCCTGCGGTTCGGCCTATTATGCGGGCTGCGCCGGGAAATATGCCATCGAAAAGCTGTGCCGCATTCCGGTGGAAGTGGTGCTGGCCAGCGAACTGCGCTACAGCGACCCGCTCATTGATAACCGGACGCTGGTCATTGTGATATCCCAGTCCGGGGAAACGGCAGACACCATCGCGGCCCTGAAGGAATGCAAGGCCAAAGGAGCCAGGACGCTGGCGGTCGTCAATGTGGTTGGCAGCACCGTGGCCAAGCTGGCGGATTACACTGTGTACACCTGGGCCGGCCCGGAAATTGCCGTGGCCACTACGAAAGGCTATACCACCCAGGTCACCGTGCTGTATTTACTGGCCGTTTATTTTGCGGGACAGCTGGGACGTACGGAAGGCGAAGAACGGAAACTGCTGACTGCCCTGCAGGCGCTGCCCCGGCAGATCCAGCAGGCCTTTGACCTGAACTCATCGATTCCTGCGTTGGCGAAGAAGTATCATGCCAGCAAATCCCTGTTCTTTATTGGAAGGAACACGGATTATGCCATCGCCCTGGAGGGCGCGCTGAAAATGAAAGAAATATCCTATCTGCATGCGGAAGCTTACGCGGCAGGGGAGTTAAAGCACGGGACCATCGCCCTGATAGAAGAGCACCAGCCTGTCATTGCCTTGTGCGGCAATCCCGCTATCATGGAAAAGACCCTGAGTAACATCGTGGAAGTGAAATCCCGGGGCGCGGAAGTGCTGGCACTGACCTTCCGGAACAATCAGAAGATTGTTTCCGTTGCCGATGACCTGCTGTTTATCCCGAAGATTGACGCCCTGTTTTCCGCAGTGGTGGAAATTGTACCGTTGCAGCTGCTGGCCTATTACGTGGCCAGGGAAAACGGCTGCGATATCGACAAACCGAAAAATCTGGCCAAGTCGGTAACGGTAGAATAGAGGCTGCGCAAATGCAGCTGCATTGCGTTTCGCCTCATATCCCAACGTTGCATTCATCTTATTTATGTTGAGGAACATGTTGTTCCGGAAGCAGTCCGACAGCCGCGTTATTTCTGCGTAATGAGGGGGCAGAAGCGGCTGCTCCGGGCTGTGGACAGAAGACTTGCATAAGCGTATATAGCCAGGAACGCCGAAAACAGGAAACGGAACCTCCGGGTTGTCCGGTTGTGTGTAAGGCGGTTTCCGGCACAGAAAGGAGAGGCGAACATGGTTAATGTCCCGAAATTATTTGGCAGTCTGACGTTTAATGAACGGGTGATGAAGGACCGGCTTCCGGCCAAGACCTTCCGCACGTTCCGCAAGATGGTGGAAGAGGGTCTGCCCCTGACAAGGGAACTGGCCGATATGATGGCGTATGCCATGAAAGACTGGGCGCTGGAAAACGGCTGCACCCATTTCACCCACTGGTTTCAGCCCATGACGGGGATTACGGCGGAAAAGCACGACAGCTTTATCGCCCCGGCGGCGGACGGCCGGGTCATTATGGACTTCTCCGGCAAGGATCTGATCCAGAGCGAACCGGATGCTTCCAGCTTCCCGTCCGGCGGCCTGCGTGCCACCTTTGAGGCCCGGGGCTACACCGCCTGGGATCCTACCAGCTACGCTTTTATCAAAGACGACTGTCTGTACATTCCCACCGCGTTCTGCTCCTACACCGGGGACGTACTGGACAAAAAGACGCCTCTGCTGCGCTCCATCGCTGTATTAAGCGAAGCGGCCAGACGGCTGCTGGCGATTCTCGGCATACATACAGAAAAAGTCATTACCAACGTGGGCCCGGAACAGGAGTATTTCCTGGTAGACAAGGCCATGTGGGAAAAACGGAAGGATCTGGTCTTTGCGGGCCGTACCCTGTTCGGGGCCAAGCCGCCCAAAGGACAGGAGATGGAAGACCATTATTTCGGCGCCATCAAACCCCGGGTGAAGGCCTTCATGGCAGAACTGGACGAAGAACTGTGGAAACTGGGCATTCCGGCTAAAACAGAACACAACGAAGTCGCCCCCGCCCAGCATGAACTGGCGCCCGTATACACGTCCGTGAACCTGGCCTGCGACTACAACCAGCTGACCATGGAATTTATGAAACGCATTGCCTTAAAGCACGGCATGGTCTGCCTGCTTCACGAAAAGCCTTTTGATGGTGTGAACGGCAGCGGCAAGCACAACAACTGGTCCCTCTCCACCCTGGAAGGGAAAAACCTGCTGGATCCCGGCAGCGACGCGTATCACAACAACCAGTTCCTGCTGTTCCTGGCGGCCATCATCAAAGGTATCGATGAATATCAGGACGTGCTGCGTGGTACCGTGGCCAGCGCAGGCAACGATCACCGTCTGGGCGCCAACGAAGCGCCGCCGGCCATCGTCAGCATCTTCCTGGGTACAGAACTCACCGGGGTGCTGGAAGCCATTGCTTCCGGGCAGGAGTATAAAACCAACGGTCATATTCAGATGAAACTCAGCGGCAATACCCTGGCCGCAGTGAGCAAAGATAACACGGACCGCAACCGGACGTCTCCCTTTGCCTTTACCGGCAACAAGTTTGAATTCCGCATGGCAGGTTCCCAGGCCAGCCTGGCCTGTCCCAATGCCTACCTGAACACCATTGTGGCAGAAGAACTGGAGTGGGTGGCGGATAAGCTGGAAGGCACCGCGCCGGAAGAACTGGACGCCGCCGTGAAAAAACTGGTAAAAGAAATCTATCTGGATCACAAGCGCATTGTGTTCAACGGCAACGGTTACACCGACGCCTGGGTGGAAGAAGCGGCGAAGCGGGGGCTGTATAACAATAAATCCACGCCGGAAGCCCTGGCCTGCATGACCAGCAAGAAGAACGTGGACCTGGTGGTGAAGCACGGCATCTTTACCAAGACGGAAGTGCTGTCCCGCTGCGAGATCCAGTACGAACTGTACAACAAGACCCTGAACATCGAAGCCCTGACCATGCTGGATATGCTGCATAAAGACCTGCTGCCGGCTGCCAAAAAATACCTGAAAGATTTATCCGAAACTGCCCTGAACGAGAAGGCGCTGGGGCTGAAACCGGACGTGGCATTTTTGAAAAAGCTGCAGGACGCAACGTCGGCTATGTATAAGGATGGCGAAACCCTGGCGAAAGAACTGGCCAAAGCAGAAGCCATCGAAGATCAGAAAAAGGCCAGCGCCGTATATCACAATAAAGTGCTGGCGGCCATGGAAACGCTCCGCAGGAGTGGCGACGGGGTGGAAGTGCTGCTGGGCAAGGAATATTTGCCGTACCCGACCTACGGCGAGCTGCTGTTCGGCATCAACAGCTGAGCGGACAACGACAGTAAGGCGGCAGCAGCCACAGAAAAAAGGCTGACGCTTCGTTTTCTATCGAACTTGTCCCATTCAATAGCATTGCGTGCAAAAACTGACTGTCAGCGCTCTCCTGCCTGACTGTTGGTTTTTCACAATAAAGACTCTCTCTTACATTCTTTTACGTTTCCTTTGTTTGGACAATGCTGCCGGGAAGACGCATTCCGGCAGTGTTGTCGATTTTTTTTGTGTTTGGGCATATAGATTTTGCTACTGGATTTTATAGACTTAGAGGCGATTGAATCATAGTAGTTAAATGGAAAGCCAGCGGCGGGAAAAACTAAGTAAAATATCGGGACTGTTTGCGTAATTTCATAAGACGAAATGAGCCGCCCGTGGCGAGACTGTTTGAGGTGCGAAGCACCGAGTTTCGAAGCCACAGGCGAATGAGTCTATGAAATAGCAAACGGGCACGGTTTTACTTAGTTTTTCCCGCCGCTGGCTTTGTATTATTATTTCGCGTCAATCGTCGAAATCCCCATAGTCACCTCTTCCAGCACATCCAGCAGCATGCGGACGGTGTCCAGGGAGGTGAGCATCACCACATTGTTCTGGGCGGCTACCCGGCGTATCGCCACGCCGTCGCCGTAGTGGACGCCGGAGAGGATGGCCCGGGTGTTGATGACGTAGCTCACGTAGCCGGCGCGGATAGAATCCAGTATCTCTTCGCTGCCCTCGCTGGGTTTGTGCCGGATTCGGGTGCGGATGCCGTGTTCCCGCAGCACTTCTCCTGTCAGGGTGCTGGCTTCGATGTTGAAGCCCATGTTATAGAAACGCCGGATCAGCGGAATGGTTTCTTCCTTGTCTTCGTCTGCCACGCTGACCACGATGGTGCCGTAATTTTTCAGGGTCAGGCCGGAGGCAATCAGAGCCTTGAAGGCGGCCCGGTGCAGTTTGTCGTCGTAGCCGATGGCTTCCCCGGTAGACTTCATTTCCGGCGAAAGATAGGCGTCCATGCCCCGGAGTTTGGAGAAAGAGAAGGCGGGGCACTTCACATAGTACCGGGTCTTTTCTTTCGGATACCGTTCGGTGATGCCCTGTTCCCGCAGGGATACGCCTAAAATAGCCAGGGTGCCGATGTCCGCCAGACTGTAACCGGTGGCCTTAGATAAGAAGGGGACGGTCCGGGAAGAGCGTGGGTTTACTTCAATAATGTAGACCTGTTCGTTGGCGTCCACGATGAACTGGATGTTGAACAGTCCTTTGATGCCGATGCCCAAACCAAGCTTCTCCGTATAATCCAGTATGGTTTCCTTCACCTTTTCGGACAGGCTGTAGGAAGGATATACGCTGATGGAACTTCCTTGCCCCGGATGTATTTATCTACCAGCACGGGTTTGTCTTCGTCCACCTCCACCGCGGTTTTCAGATAGTCGTGCATATCCTTTTCCTTGCCCACGATCTGCATGGCCCGGCCGCCCAGCACAAAGCTGGGACGCACCAGCACGGGGTATCCGATGCGGCGGGCCGCGTCCATGCCGGCCTCGATGCTGGTGACAGCTTCGCCCCGAGGCTGGGGAATGTGCAGGGACAGCAGCAGCTTTTCAAACAGGTCCCGGTTCTCCGCACGGTCGATGGCATCGCAGTCCGTACCGATAATCTTCACGCCCCGTTCCTTCAGCGGGTCGGCCAGGTTGATGGCTGTCTGTCCGCCTAAAGTGGCGATAACGCCTTCCGGCTGTTCCAGTTCGATGATGTTCATCACGTCTTCCGGGCAGAGGGGCTCGAAGTACAGCTTGTCGGAGCAGGTGTAGTCGGTGGAGACCGTTTCCGGATTGTTGTTGATGATGATGGCTTCATAACCTGCTTTCTGGATGGTCTGCACCGCATGTACTGTGGAGTAATCGAACTCCACCCCCTGGCCGATACGGATAGGACCGGAACCCAGCACTACGATCTTCTTTTTATCCGAAACACGGGACTCGTTTTCTTCTTCGTAGGTAGAATAGAAGTAGGGGATATAGCTTTCGAATTCGGAAGCGCAGGTGTCAATCATTTTATATGTCGGTCTGACGTCATTTTGTTGTCTGAAACGATAAATATCTGTTTCCGTTTTGTTCCACAGCAGGCCGATTTCTTTATCGGAAAAGCCGTGTTTCTTGGCTTCCCACAATGTTGTGACGTCATTTTGATGGCGACTGATTTCGTCTTCCATTGTCACGATATTCCGGATTTTGCGGAGGAAGAAACGGTCGATGGCCGTCTCTCCGGCTATGGAGTCCACGTCGCAGCCCAGGCGGAACAGTTGGGCGATGGCGTAGATCCGGTCGTCCGTGCCGATGCGGATGTACGCAAGGAGTTCTTCCCGGCTCATGGTATCGAACTTGCGCAGGTGAATATGAAAGGCGCCGATTTCCAGGGAACGGATGCCTTTCAGCAGGCTTTCCTCAAAGGTCCGGCCGATGCTCATCACTTCCCCGGTTGCTTTCATCTGGGTGGACAGGGCGTTGTTGGCGTCGGCGAATTTATCGAAGGGGAAGCGGGGCAGTTTGGTCACTACGTAATCCAGCGCGGGTTCAAAGGAGGCGGGGGTGTTGGCGATCTGTATCTCGTCCAGGGTCATGCCGATGCCGATTTTGGCGGAGACCCGGGCGATAGGGTAACCGCTGGCCTTGGAAGCCAGGGCGGAGGAACGGGAGACACGGGGGTTGACTTCGATTAAATAGTACTGGAAGGAGTTGGGGTCCAGGGCGAACTGGACGTTGCACCCGCCTTCGATTTTCAGCACCCGTATGATTTTCAGGGCGCTGTCCCGCAGCATGTGGTATTCCTTGTTGGTCAGGGTCTGGGACGGGCAGACCACGATGGAATCCCCGGTGTGGATGCCAACCGGGTCCAGGTTCTCCATGTTGCAGATGGTGATGGCGGTATCGTTCTTATCCCGCATCACTTCGTATTCGATTTCCTTAAAGCCCTTGATGCTTTTCTCAATCAGCACTTCCCGGACGGGAGAAAGCTCCAGGGCGTGTTTCATCAGAGGCACGAACTCTGTTTCGTTGTCCGCAAAGCCGCCGCCGGTGCCCCCCAGGGTAAAGGCAGGGCGCAGGATGACCGGGTAACCGATCTTTTCCGCGACGTGCAGGCCGTCTTCCACGGTACCTGCGATATCGGAAGGCAGCACCGGTTCCCCTAAGGACTCACAGAGTTCCTTGAACAGTTCCCGGTCTTCCGCCTGTTCGATGGAACGGCTGTCCGTTCCCAGCAGTTCTACCCGGCACTCGGCCAGGATGCCTTTCTTTTCCAGCTGCATGGCCAGGTTCAGGCCCGTCTGGCCGCCGATGCCCGGCAGGATGGCGTCGGGTCGCTCAAAGCGGATGATTTTGGCAATATATTCCAGGGTCAGGGGTTCCATGTACACTTTATCGGCTATGCTGGTATCGGTCATGATGGTGGCCGGGTTGGAGTTGCAGAGGATGACCTGATAGCCTTCTTCTTTCAGGGCCAGGCAGGCCTGGGTGCCAGCATAATCAAACTCGGCAGCCTGCCCGATGACGATGGGGCCGGAGCCGATGACGAGTACTTTTTTAATATCTGTTCTTTTAGGCATGGTGCGTACCCCCTTCCTCCATCATGTGGATAAAGCGGTCGAAGAGGTAGGCGCTGTCCTGAGGGCCGGGGGCGCTTTCGCTGTCCTGAGGGCCGGGGGCGCTTTCCGGATGGTACTGGACGCTGAACACCCGGTCTTTTTCACATTTCACACCTTCTACCGTCTGGTCCAGCAGGTTCACGTGGGTTACCTTCAGGGACGTATGGCGCAGACTGTCCTTGTCCACCGCGTAGGAATGATTCTGGGAGGTAATCTCGATTTTGCCGGTCTCCAGATTTTTCACCGGATGGTTGCCGCCCCGGTGGCCGAACTTCAGCTTGTAGGTTCTGGCGCCGTAGGCCAGGGAGATAATCTGGTGGCCCAGGCAGATGCCGAAAATGGGATAGCGGCCCCGAAGCGCTCTCACCAGGCTGACGGCCTCCGGGACATTGGTGGGATCTCCCGGCCCATTGGACAGGAAAATGCCGTCCGGCTTAGAGGCTGCAACTTCTCTCGCTGTCACATTCCAGGGAAAGGCAGTGACACTACAGTTCCTGCTGACCAGAGACCGGATGATATTTTCCTTCATGCCCAAATCGATGGCTGCAATTCTGCATCGGGCATCCATAGAAATGTATCTTTCCTTATGGTCTCTGCTGACCCTGGCCACAGCATCTGTTGGCAGATCCGTCTTCTGTATCATGAGCAGTCCTTCCTCTAAAGGAGTATCTGCATCCGTGATCAGAGCCTTCTGGGTTCCCTCTTTTCTGATTTTCCGGACCAGCTCCCTGGTATCCAGACCGGTGATCCCTGGGATACCCAGGTCCTTCATGACAGCAGAGAGGGTCATGGCGGATCTGAAATTAGAGGGTCTGTCATTGTAGTCCCTGACCACCATGCCTCCTATGGTGGGCCGCAGGGATTCGTAGTCATCCTCATTGATGCCGTAATTGCCGATCAGGGGATAGGCCATGA
>ONAV01000020.1 GCA_900315925.1 uncultured Selenomonadales bacterium
GAAAGGTACCCGGGGCTGGCAGACCATTCTGGTAAACGGTCGCAGCATCAGCAATCTGATGATCAGCAAGGCCATCGAGCATGCCTATCAGTCCCAGATACCCAAGCGGGGGTTTGCCTTTGCCGTGCTGGATATCCAGGTTGACCCGGCCACTATCGACGTGAATGTGCATCCCCAGAAAAGTGAAATCAAGTTCAGTGACGAAAGCGCTATATATAAAGCTGTCTTCCGTGCCCTGACCGATGCGCTGACAAAGCCGATGCATGCGGAACAGGAAAAGAGTTTGCAGGAACAGAACCGGCAGGCGCTGGCAGCGGTACTGGAACGGGCGGAAAGAGGAAATGATTCAGCAACAGGACAGGGAACCGGTGCCGTACACAATGAACCGGCCGATCAGCAGACTATCTTCGGAGAGATAGCAGATACAGGGCGGCAGGGTCATCTGAACCGGGATTTCGGAGAAGGCATAAATCGTTATCGTAATTACGAAAACAGGGAAACGCCTTTCGGGAATCATCGGCAAAGCGGAACCGCTTTTTCCCATCCCCGTCAGGAAATATGGAAACGACCGGACAAAGCATACGGGGAAGAATCGCCGAAAGAACCGGTGTACAGTTTAGGCGAGACCCGCCAGCTCCTGCAAGACCAGGCGCCGCTGCAGACAGACAATACGGTAGCGATGCAGCTTGCGGGTGAGGATACGCTGGAAACCATCTGGCCTATCGGGCAGGTGGACAAAACCTTTATCATCGCCCAGTCGGAAGACACGCTGTATTTAATCGACCAGCACGCGGCCCATGAGCGTATTCTATATGACCGTCTTGTGCTGACCCACAACGATATTCCGGCCCAGCAGTTGCTGATTCCGTTGTACGTCACGCTACAGCCGGAAGATGTGGAGCTGTTGGAGCAGCATCATGATGCGTTTTATAAATTAGGAGTGGACATTACCACAGCCGGGGAGAATTCTGTGCGGATTGCCAGCCTGCCCAGCGATATCCGAAATGAAGATGCGGAAGATTTTATCCGCGAAATCGCGCAGTATCTGCGGGACCACCGCACACCGGAAGCCAGCGAGCTGCGGCAGGATGTGCTGCACATGACTGCCTGCCGGGCTGCCATTAAAGCAGGGGAAGTGTTGAATATGCGGCAGATGCGGCAGCTGATCATCGACCTGTGCAACACGACCCATCCCTTTACCTGTCCTCACGGCCGTCCCTGTATGATTGCCGTGACCAGCGATGAATTATATAAACTGTTTAAGCGCACCGGATTTGATCTGCCGGGGAAGAATGTACCCTATGACCGGTAAACAGAAAGGGTTGACCGGCAAATCATACATAACGTATTTAATGATGCAACGGAGATGCAAAGAGAATTCGTTGTTCGGTTTTTGCAAAACCATATAATAAATGGAACGATACCCTGCGACGTAAGGGAGACTGAGGTGGAAGCAGTAAAGTTTGCGGTAACCTGCAACAAAAATGATAACCGGATACTGAAAGAACAGGCCAGAGCCTGGGCGTTGCAGCTGCAGGTTCCGTATGTAAAACGTTATGATAACGGTTCCCTGGATGCGATGCTGGCGGACCATCATCTCGATGCGCTGCTGATTGCCGGCAAGAAAGGACCGCAGCTTTACTCACGGGAAGGCATGATGCTGTATCATCCGGGACTTGGCAAAGTCCGCTGGCAGCGTGTTGTGCAGCGAAACGAAACCGATAATTTTCTAACCGCCATGCATCTTTCCCCGGGTCAGCGGGTGCTGGACTGCACCGTGGGACTGGCGGCAGATGCGCTGCTGGCTTCCCATGCGGTGGGAGAAACAGGAAAGGTTATCGGGCTGGAAGCTTCGCTGCCGTTGTGGTTCCTTACCAGCCGGGGCGTAATTTCCTATAAAAGCCAAATCCCGGAACTGGTACAGGACCTGCAGCGCATTGAAATCATCCATGCAGAGGCATCCGCATTCTTGAAAACGCTGCCGGAAAACAGTTTTGACGCAGTGTATTTTGATCCCATGTTCCGTCAGCCGGTTAGGAAATCCTCGGAGATGGTGCCCCTGCGTCCGTTGGCGTTTCCGGAACCATTAACGTTGGAAATGGTGGAACTGGCACTGAAGGCGGCGCCTCGTGTCGTGATCAAAGAACGCAGCGTGGAAATCCTGCAGGAATACGGCTGTACAGAGTTTGTCGGCTCGAAATACAGCGCTGTCCGTTTTGGAATACGAAAGAGACAGTGATGGTGCAAACGGGAAACTGCGGTACAATATGCGGTATAATATAATGTAAGCTGTTTGCAAATCGCACCGCCCGGGTGCGGTAGTTTTTACAGAATATGTCTGACGACGAAAAGGGGAAACCGACTTTGCCAAAAGAAAGAATAGTGGTAATCCTGGGACCGACAGCAACCGGCAAAAGCAATTGCGGCATTGAACTGGCCAAACGGTTCCGCGGGGAAATCATTTCCGGAGACAGTATGCTGGTTTACCGGCAGATGAATATCGGGACGGCAAAACCTTCCGCGGAAGAATTACTGATGGCGCCCCATCACCTGGTGGACATTCTTCCGCCTGATGCGTCCTACAGCGTAGCTGATTTCCAGCAGCAGGCCGCGGAATTGATTTCGCAGATTACGTTACGGGGAAATCTGCCCATACTGGTGGGGGGAACCGGCTTATATATCAAAGCTCTGCTGGAAGATTATCAGTTCAGCAGTGTGGAAGAAAACCCGGAACTGCGCCGGCAATTGGAAATTTTTGCTTCCGAACAGGGAACCGATAAACTGTATGCCCGGTTGAAAAAAGAAGATCCCGCCGCAGCGGAACGACTGCATCCCAATGATGTGCGCAGGGTGGTGCGCGCGCTGGAAACGGCATTATCCGGCGACCGGGTCTCCCAGGAAAAACAGAATGAGCTGAAATATGATGCTGCTGTGTTTGGTCTTTCCATGGACAGGGATTTTCTCTATGAACGAATCAATCAACGGGTTGACCGGATGTTGGAAGAAGGGCTGGAAGAAGAAGTCCGGGCCCTGCTGAAAGCCGGAGTTCCCACGGACTGCCTTTCCATGAAAAGTCTGGGATACCGGCAAATGGCGGAATACCTGACAGGCAAATGTGATTTCGCTGCCGCGGTTGACAACATTAAAAAAGGAACCCGTCATTTTGCCAAACGGCAGATCACATGGTATAAAAAAATGCCGTATATTCATTGGTTTACGGTAGACAGATACCTGAACTATGAAAAAATTGTAACAGAAATGGCAGATATACTTGAGAAAAAAGTCAAAAGGATGTAAAATTTAAGATGCTAACTGAATAAAAAAAGTTAGAAATCCGAATGGGATTCATGGAGATGGATTCCGAGAGGAATGAAACGTGAATACAGCGAATGAAAAAATTATATAATGAGAACGGTTAAGGAGACACTGATTAAATGAGTTTGTACGATGACCGAGAGGTTTTTGCGACTGACAAGGAAATGGCCCGAGGGCGCAGCCGTAGCTGCGTTGAGGGACATTGACGCAGTCAGTCGCAAAAAGCACCGGTCAGCGTGCAGACGAATTAATCTGTGTTTCCTTAAAGAAAAGGAGTAAGAGCATGACAAATACAACTGGCAATAAAACCATGATGAACCTGCAGGACAGTTTCCTGAATCATGTACGGAAAGAGAATCTTCCGGTGGTGATCTATCTGGTAAACGGATTCCAGATCCGGGGGATGGTCCGGGGTTTTGACAACTTTACGGTAATCATTGAGAATGACGGGAAACAGCAGCTGGTATATAAGCATGCGGTTTCCACCATTTCCCCGGTAGCCAATATTACGATCATGCAGCCGGAAAAGGCCGAAAAGAAAGAGTAATGCGGCTGCAGAAAAAGGAAAACGGCGCTCCGGCGTTGTTTTTCTTTTTACGACGGACGTAACGGAAAATCGGAGAAGGAGAAAAGGCATGGATTATCTTGCGTTATTTATGGAATATCTGCAGGTAGAGCTTGGCCTTTCGGACAATACCCGGATTTCCTATCAGCGGGATCTGCGGATCTTCTGCAAGGCGTTTTCCATTTCGGAAGACAAGCTGGCAGATGTGCAGCGTTCCCAGATTATCGGCTACATTACGAAACTGAAGCTGCAGGGCCGGGCGGCAGCGACCATTGCCCGGAAACTGGCAGCCATCAAAGCGTTTTACCGTTTTATGATCACGGAAAATTATCTGCAGACGGATCCGGCAGAAGCAGTGGAAGCGGGAACCAAAGGTGTGCATCTGCCAAAAGTTTTAACAGAGGCGGAAGTTCGCGCCCTGCTGGAAGCGCCGGACCTTTCCTCGGCGGAAGGACTGCGGGACCGGACTATGCTGGAAATGTTATATGCTACAGGCATGCGCGTTTCCGAGCTTGTGACGGTGAAAACCGCCAGTGTGAATCTTTCCATGCGTTATGTGATTGCGTTCGGCAAAGGTTCCAAAGAGCGGATCGTACCCCTGGGCAGCGTGGCGGCGGAATATCTGCAGCGATATCTTACGGAAGCCAGAAGCAAGTTCCTGATGGAAAATGAAACGGATCCGGAAACCTTGTTTCTGGGGCTGGGCGGTCAGGGCCTGACCCGGCAGCGCGTGTGGGAGATTATCAAACAGTACGGCAGGCAGGCCGGAATATCCAAAACCATTTCACCCCATGTGCTGCGCCATTCTTTTGCCACACATCTGCTGGATAATGGAGCTGACCTGCGAAGCGTGCAGGAAATGCTGGGGCATGCCGATATTTCAACAACACAGATATATACGCACCTGACAAATAAAAGGCTGCGTTCGGTTTATGAGAAAGCACATCCGCGCAAATAGGGATGTGAAGAAAAGAGGGGCTGCGTATGCAGGATCAAAACAATTCCCAGGAAAGCAACAGAATCGGCGTGGGAATTTTTATTGTAATTGTTATCATATTGCTTATACTGGCCGGAGCTGCCGGCGTGTATTATGCTTCCCTTAAGCAGGAAAAACCAAAGGATTTATCGGATACGACAGTTAAATCCTTTGATTTGATGGAAGAATCGAAGATGGTTCACCGGACTGTGGACGACGTATTGCTTATGAAACGGGAAAACTGGCAGCTGCGGGATACTGGGCGCAGACAGCACAAGGATCTGTTGGAAGTGTCGGGAGCCGATGTGGTCTGGACCGACCGGGAAGTAGCCGTAGGCGTGCCGGTGACGACCGAGCTGGAAGGAGCATCCCGCTGGGTACAGGAACATCTGCGAACTACCGATGTAAAGACTATCCGCGAAGAAAAATCCAAATGGCATGGGATGGAAGCCTGGCGGCTGGATGTGGGAATTGCGGTGAAGTCAGGCAAAGATAACGAGAGAAACTTTACAACGGATACCATATTCTTTTTCCATCACGGGAACCTGACCAACCGGGACAGGGATATTCCCCGCATTCCTAAAGAAGAACGCCAAAATGATGAGAAAAGCCGGACCGATAATGACAGAAGCCGGAATGACGACAGAAGCCGGACCGATGAAGGAAAAAGATAGAAGGCTTTTACTATGAACATGTTTAGAAACAGAGAGATCCCTGGTTGGAGGAATTTATGAATCCCGAAGAAGTAATGCAGAAATATGAAAAATACATCAATCCGTCTTCTACAAGGCTGTTCCGTTTCATGGGACTGTCCAGCGTGGAAGCCCGGGCGGAAGGCTGGATCATCACCGATACGGAAGGTACCGAATTCATTGACTGCCTGGGCGGTTTCGGCATGTTTGCGGTGGGCCACAAACATCCGAAAGTTGTGGAGGCGGTGGAACGGGAACTGCACAACATGCCCATGTGCGGCAAAGTGCTGTTCAATGAACCCGCTGCCAAACTGGCGGAAAAACTGGCGGAAATCACGCCGGGCGACCTGCGGTACAATTTTTTCTGCAACAGCGGGACGGAAGCGGTGGAAGGCTGCCTGAAGGTGGCGCGTCTGGCGACCGGCCGCAAAAAGTTCGTGGCGGCTCATAATGCATTCCACGGCAAGACCTTCGGTTCTTTGACCGCCACCGGACGGGATATGTATCGCGACCCGTTCAAACCGCTGCTGGAAGGGTTTACTCATGTTCCCTTTAATGATGTCACTGCGCTGGAAGCGGCTGTGGATGAAGAAACGGCAGCCGTGATCCTGGAACCGGTGCAGGGGGAAGGCGGCATCAATGTTCCCGCTGACGGCTACATGAAACAGGCGGAAGAGATTGCGCATAAAAAAGGCGCGCTGCTGATTGCGGATGAAGTACAGACCGGAATCGGGCGCACCGGAACCTGGTTCGGGGTGGAACACGACGGGGCGAAACCGGATCTGATGGCGGTGGCCAAAGCCCTGGGCGGCGGCATTATGCCCATTGGTTCTGTAATTGGAACGGAAGCTGCCTGGAAAGGATTGATTGAAGCGCCGTTCCTGCACACGTCAACCTTTGGAGGCGGGCAGATGGCCTGCGCCGCCGGGGTGGCGACCCTGCAGGTGATTGAAGAAGAAAATCTGCTGCAGCGCAGCGCGGAGACCGGCGCGTATTTTAAAAAGGGTATTGAAGCCATTGCGAAAGAATTTCCCCAGGTTATTAAAGAAGTCCGCGGCCGCGGCATGATGATCGGTATGGATCTGACAAAAGAAGGCGCCGGCGGTATGCTGATGGCACTGATGATCGACCAGCACATCATTGTTGCGTATACGCTGAACAACCCCAAGGTGATCCGCATCGAACCACCGCTGACCATGCCGAAATCCGTAGTGGACCATGTGCTGGAAGTATTGCGCAACTGCATTAAGCAGGTGGCGGAAGCGATTAACGATTTGTAAGGACGTAAGGAAACGCTGATTCATCAAGCGATTCTCTGGCTGTTTTTTCTCTGACGCGTGTGTACAGGAAAACATACAGCCGTTCAGGCAGATTAGAAAAGGAGTTTATATGCCGTTTGTAAAATCTGAGATTGTGATTAAAGGCGAAAAACAGAAAATTTTTGATGTGATACAGGATATGGCTTCTTATCCGAAATTCATGAAAAACCTTGTGAGCGTGGAAGTGCTCGAAAAAGGGGAGAATTACGATATTTCCCACTGGGTATCCAACGTGGACGGCCGGAAGATCGTCTGGACCGAGCGGGACGATTTTTATCCTGAAACGTTTAGGATTACCTATAAACAGACAGCAGGGGATTTAAAGAAGATGGAAGGCGCCTGGGAACTCATTGACACGGAGGACGGAGTTAATGTTTCCCTGGCGGTGGATTTCGAGTTTGGCATTCCCATGATCGCCGGGCTGTTAAACCCCATCCTGATCCGCAAGGTGCGGGAGAACAGTGAAGATATGCTACAGGCGATAAAAGGAGAAATTGAAAAATAAGATAAAGTCTGTTATAATAATTTAGCTACGTATTACCATAAAATCAAAAATACTTTTTGCCGTAGCTGAATCAGACAAAGCATTGGTATCAGAGATGGCGCCACGGCGTATATTGATGTGAGGAGTGTGTTTGTAACTATGAAGACCGCGTTATTAATGACATTAATGACTCTGCTTCTGGTCATGGTAGGCGATTTTGCCGGCGGCCAGCAAGGCATGGTAATTATGTTGATATTTTCCCTGGGTATGAACTTTTTTACGTATTGGAACAGTGACAAAATGGTGTTGGCCCAGTACAAGGCCCATCAGGTGGACGAGCATTCTGCCCCGGCCCTGTACGGGATCGTAAAACGCCTGGCAGAAAGGGCCAAGCTGCCCATGCCTAAGGTATATATCATTGACGACCAGGTTCCCAATGCGTTTGCTACCGGACGTAATCCGGAGCATGCGGCTGTTGCCGTTACCACTGCGCTGATGAATTATCTTTCCCCGAAAGAAATTGAAGGCGTGCTGGGCCATGAACTGACCCACGTCAGGAATCGGGATATTCTGATCAGTACCGTGGCGGCCAGTCTGGCCGGCGTGATTACGACGGTCTCCCGCTTTGCGTTATGGTTTGGCGGCGGCCGCGACCGGAATAACAACAATCCCATCGCGTCCATCCTGTTACTGATTCTGGCGCCGATTGCAGCCGCCCTGATCCAGATGGCGGTTTCCCGCAGCCGGGAATACAAAGCCGACGAAGGCGGCGGCGAATTATGCGGTAACCCGAACTACCTGGCGGATGCCCTGGAAAAAATTTCCCAGTACTCCACCCGCCGTACCATGCAGAATGCCACGGAAGCTACGGCCCACATGTTCATTATGTGCCCCTTCAGCGCCAAGGACATGCAGAAGCTGTTCAGCACCCATCCGTCCACCCAGGAACGTGTTTCCCTGCTGCGCCGGCAGGCGGAAGAAATGAAACGGCAGGGCAAACTGGAAAAATAAGTTCGGCAGATAACGTCTTTCGGCTTTCGGTTTGGCGGCAGTTTTGTTATTTAATTTAACGATGTTTTGTTACGATTCATACCGGACTGAATATCCGGATTGATACAAATTTGCAAAGTATAAATTTTTAAAGGAGAGAAAAACATGGATCAGAAATCATTAGTATTAGTTAAACCCGACGGAGTACGCAAACATTTAATCGGCGAGATCATTGCCCGCTTTGAACGCCGCGGCCTGAAAATCTGCGCGCTGAAAATGCTGGTTATGACCAAAGACCAGGCTAAATATCATTATGCGGAACATGTTGACAAACCGTTCTTCCCGGAACTGGAAGCTTTCATTACCGGCGGTCCGCTGGTTGCCATGATTGTGGAAGGCCCCAACGCCATTAAAGCCATCCGCACCATGATGGGCGTAACCGATCCGATCGAATCCACCCCCGGTTCTATCCGCGGCGACTTTGCGCTGGATAAAGGCGAAAACGTAATTCACGGCAGTGACAGCCCGGAAGCTGCAGAACGCGAAATCAAAAACTTCTTCAAACCGGAAGAGATTTATTAAGATTGAAAAGCTCAGACAGTTTTGTCTGGGCTTTTTTACCCCGTACTCTCATTAAACCTGCGGGGATGTGATATTTTGGATCCATTTGAGAAATGGCAGAAATCATGTCCGTGTACTGTTACGGTACAAGCAAATTGTAAGGAGGTTATGAAGTATGTCGAAAAAAGCTGCAGTCTATACCCGTACAGGCGATAAGGGAACCACCGGGCTCTATACCGGGGAACGCGTTTCCAAATGTTCTACACGGGTAGAATCTTACGGGAACCTGGATGAAATCACTTCCGCGCTGGGCCTGGCCCGTTCGCTGGTAAAACGGGACGACGTAAAAGAAGCCATCTTTAATGTGCAGAAGCTGCTGATGTCCATGATGGCCGATGTGGCCAGCCTGAATCTGCCTCAGCCGTATATTACGGAAGAGCATGTAAAACTGTTTGAAAGCACCATCGATAAATTTGACGCGATGTTGCAGCCCCTGAGTCATTTTATTATTCCGGGGGATTCGCCCGGCGCCGGCGCGCTGGATATTGCCCGCACTACCACACGCCGTGCGGAACGCCAGTTGCTGCGCCTGAATGAGAACGAACCGGTAAACCCGCAGCTGCTCATCTGTGTGAACCGTCTGTCCGACCTGTGCTTTATTCTGGCCCGTGTAGAAACAGAAGTGGGCGTGGAAAAAGAAAAATAAAATTACAGCGTAATGAATCAAGCCTCCTGACACAGAGTCGGGAGGCTTTTGACAGCTAATTTGAAACCGTGGTGAACAAAATGAAATTCAAATATGTCCGTATCCAGGGCAAGGCCTTAGCGAAGAACACAATGCACGCGAAAGGCATCTTCAGCATGTGCTGGCAGATGATCCAGCAGGATGTTATGACCGGAGAGGACGCAGACCTTTTCCGGGAGATCGACAGCTGGTTTGCGGAAAACCTTCCATGGCCGCCTCCCTGCAAAAAGCAGGAACCTGTTGTGTGCTGGTTCAAAACGGAGAACGCCGAAGAGATGCTGAAAATGATTCGGCCTGCCATGTGGCTGCTGGAACGGTACAACCATCCGTATTATGTTGTGTATACGAACACGCCGGGCGAAATCGTGTACGAGGATAAATACCAGATTGCGGCAAAAGCAGACGGGGTTCTCCAAATTGACGAGTTACAGCCATCCTGGTCACCGAAAGAAACGGAATGACAAATTCACATTTTTCTTATAAATAATGGTAGATTTTTCCCCGACAGTTTTGTTATAATAAACTAATAAGCTGATTATTACAGTTTGTTATCATAAACTAACAGGCTGACTATTACGGTTTTGTTATCATAAACCAATAAACGGATTGTTGATAAAGTAAGACAGCAAAGGAAGATGCATACGTATGGCTGGATATAAGTACAGTAAAAGTGCTCAGCAGGTTCTGGAACGTTCCGTAATTCCTTTTGTCGTTTTCCAGAGACTGGCTGATCGGATTGTGCCCCTTGTTATTTCCGCAGGGTTCTGTGACTTGTTTGCCCATACAAGAGAAGAAGCCCTTGCGCTGTTGAATCACGATATGTATATGAATGTGCACCCGGATGATAAGGACAGGCTCCTTGCCGAGGTCAACCGTTTTATTTCCAAAGGCGGAAGTTTAAATATCGTGTTCCGGCTTAAAACAGAAAAGCGTAAAGACGATATGATTGTGCATCTCCAGGGAGAACGGCTCATTGCCGAGGACGGTACCCGTCTGACTATCGTCTGGTTCACAAGCGAAGGCTTTTATTCCGCGAAAAATGTAGATCATAATGGGCTGGCCCGTTCCTTTAATGCGTTGCTGCGTGAAGAGACCATGATCCATAAGGCATCTTATGATGGTCTTACCGGTCTTCCCAACATGGCGAACTTTTTTAAACTGGCAGACGCTGCCCGGAGCCGGAAGAAAGCCTTTATTTATTGTGACTTCTGCGGTCTGACCGGGTTTAACCGTAAGAACGGATATGCGGAAGGCGATAAGCTGATTCAGGCCTTTGCCGAACTTCTTGTAGCGTATTTCGGAAAAGAAAGCTGTTGCCGCATTGCCCAGGATAATTTTGCGGTTTATACCGACGAGGACGGTCTGGAAGCAAAACTGGAGAAGCTGTTTGAAGAATGGCATTCCCTGAACGACGGAAAATCACTGCCGGTGCGGGCCGGGATTTACGTGGATGACAATCCCCAACTGGAAATCGGCGTCGCCTGCGACCGGGCCAAGATGGCATGCAACGTGCACCGCAACAGTTATGTGTCGGTTTATGAATACTTCACAGAGAAGTTGCAGGAAAAGGATGCGGTCCGGCAGTATATTCTGGATAATCTGGACAGGGCTATGCAGGAAAAATGGATTAAAGCGTATCTTCAGCCAATCGTCCGTGCCGTCAATGAAAAGGTCTGCGATGTGGAAGCGTTGGCCAGGTGGGTTGATCCGGAAAATGGCGTCCTGTCCCCGGCCTCGTTTATTCCGGTGCTGGAAGATGCAGGACTGATTTACAAGCTGGATCTGTACATGCTGGACCGGGTTTTGGAAATTATTAAATTACAAATAGACGCAGGCTTTAACGTAATTCCCCATTCGATCAACCTGTCCCGTTCTGATTTCGATGCCTGCGACATAGTGGAGGAAATCCGCAAGCGGGTAGATGCTTCCGGAGTCGACCGCAATAAGATTACCATTGAAATCACAGAGAGCGTCCTCGGTAACGACCTGGTATTTATGAAGGAACAGGTAGAGAGCTTCCGGAAACTCGGTTTTCCGGTGTGGATGGATGACTTTGGCAGCGGCTATTCCTCCATGGACGTATTACAGAGCATCCACTTCGACCTCATTAAGTTTGATATGAGTTTCATGAAAAAATATGATGAGGGCGGCAATGCAAAAGTTATCCTGACCGAATTGATGAGAATGGCGACATCCCTGGGGGTAGATACCGTCTGTGAAGGTGTGGAAACCGCATCGCAGGTTCGCTTCCTGCAGGAAATCGGCTGTTCAAAACTCCAGGGTTATTACTACAGTAAACCCATCTCTTTACAAACGTTTCTGGAGATGGATCAAAAGAACGCCCTGATTGAAAATGAAAATCCGAAGGAGTCCGATTATTATGAAAGCATCGGGCGGGTGAACCTGTTCGACCTTGGGGTGATTGCCAGCGGGGACGATAATGCCCTCCAGCGTTCTTTCAACACGGTCCCGATTGCAGTTTTGGAAATTAACGGTGACAAAGCCAGATATTTACGCAGCAACCGTTCTTACCAGCTTTTTGCCAAACGGTTTTTCAATTATGATATTTCAAATCATCTGTTTGACCTCAAGAATCCGGAAGGTGCAAAATGGTCTAATTATCTTTCCGAAGTTAAGCGGTGTTGTGAGAGTGGAAACAGTTTATTCTTTGACGGAAAGGCGTCAGACGGATTCGTATTCCATTTCTTTGCGCGCCGGCTTCACGTGAATCCGGTCACGGGAGCGACGGCCGTTTCCATGGCTGTACTCTCCGTCTCGGAACCAGATGAGAAGACGACCTATGCGGATATTGCGCAATCCCTTGCCGCCGACTACTACAATCTTTTTGTAATCGATCTGGATTCCGACGAATATACGGAATATTCTTCCCGAATCGGAGTGGAAGAGCTGTCGATCGTACGGCGCGGGAAAGATTTCTTTGCGTCGGCAAAGCGCGATACCATGACCCGCATCTATGAGGAAGACAGAGCGCCGTTTCTGGCACTGTTTACCAAAGAGAACGTTCTCCGTGATCTGGACAGACAGGGCGTGTTCACGACGACCTACCGCTTAATCGATACCGGAACGCCGATGTATGTGAATATGAAGATTACCCGGCTGCGGGGCGGGAACCGGCTGATTCTGGGCGTCAGTATTATTGATGCGCACATGAAGCAGCTGGAAGAAGATAAAAAGCTGCGACAGGAACGGATCTCGCTAGGGAGAATCGCCGCCCTGTCTCCGGACTATATCGTCCTGTATACGATCGATCCTGTAACCGGTCATTATATCCAGTACAATGCGTCAAAGGAATATGAGAGCTTCGGCCTGGCAAAGCAGGGGGACGATTTCTTCGGCGACGTTGTGCGCGATGCTCCGAAAGCCATTGCTCCGGATGATATAGAGAGACATCTGCGTATTTTCACGAAAGATAATATGCTGCGGGAGATACGGGAACACGGTTTATTTATCCATAAGTACCGGTTGCTGCTGGGTGGGAAGACCGTACCGGCAGGTCTGAAAGCCACGCTGATCCGGGAAAGCGACGGAGAAAAAATCATTCTTGGCGTAACCATTGAGGAAGGATAAACCGAAAAACATTTGAAAGATTTCTTACATGAGCTCACAGCCGTGGAATTTATTTTCCACGGTTGTTTTTTTGTCTTCGTTTTACACAGCGGAAACGGTTGGATAAAAACCAATGCAAAAATTTAATCAGCGTTTCCTTACTTTTGTTCCGGTCATGGTACTTATTTACTTTTCATTTTTCAAAAACTGTGATACAATATATAGCGAACAAAAGTTTTGATTAACGAAAAGTAAAAACAAATATTGCGAAAGAAACAAAGTTAAATCTAAATCGTATTGCATGAACAAATTTTTGAAATTGTTTCCACAATCTCTGAAAGCGTGTTTCGTATGCGTTCAATCCTGCACGTTGATATGAATAATTTTTACGCTTCCGTGGAGTGCCTGTACCGTCCGGAAATCCGCAATCATCCTGTGGCGGTGGCGGGAGACCCGCTGAACCGGCACGGCATCATACTGGCCAAGAACATGATCGCCAAAAAGCTGGGCGTGACCACCGGCGAAGCCATCTGGGAAGCGAAGCAGAAAGCGCCGGGGCTGGTGCTGGTGCCGCCGGACTACAAAAAATATCTGCACTTTTCCCGCATGGCCCGGGAAATTTATTACGAATACTCCGACCAAGTGGAGGCTTTCGGGCTGGACGAAAACTGGATCGACCTGACGCAGTCGCTGCCGTATCTGCACAGCGATCCGGTGAGCGTGGCCAACACGATCCGCCGGCGGGTGAAGGAAGAACTGGGCGTGACGGTCAGCGTAGGCGTTTCCTTCAATAAAATATTTGCCAAACTGGGCAGCGACTTGAAAAAACCGGATGCCACCACGGTCATCCCGTACGAACAGTTCCGGGAAATCGTGTGGCCGATGCCGGTGAGCGATTTGCTGTACGTGGGACGATCCACCGCCCGAAAGCTGGAACTGATCGCCGTGAACACCATTGGGGACCTGGCGCGGACGGACGTTGCCGTTTTACGGCGCAGGCTAGGGAAGTGGGGCGAGATCCTCTGGCTGTTCGCCAATGGCATGGACATCTCTCCGGTACGGAAGATCAGCGAAAGCGAGCAGATCAAAAGCATCGGCAACGGCACTACCTGTCCCCGGGATCTGCAGACGGAGCAGGACGTGCGGCTGGTGTTTACCGTGCTGGCGGAATCCGTGGCAGCACGGTTGCGGGACTGCTGCGTAAAATGCCGGGGTGTGCAGATCTTTTTGCGGGACAATGCGCTGTTCACTATATCACGGCAAAAGAAAATGGAATATCCCTGCTGCACCTCCGGACCGATCCTGGAGACGGCTATGGAACTGTTCCGGCAGCATTACCGCTGGCAGAAGCCGCTGCGCAGCCTCAGCCTCTCCGCTATTTACCTGGTGACTGCCAACCGGCACATGCAGCTTTCTCTGTTCGATGACACGGCGGAACAGCTGCTGGTGCAGGAACAGCTTGAAAAGACCATCGACATGCTGCGGTACCGTTTCGGGCACAACGCCGTGCTGCGGGCCAGCGCGCTGCTGGATCCAAAGCTGACAGGCTTCAACCCGAAGGAAGACCACACCATCCATCCGTACAGTTATTTCAGGTGACGACGACGAAAAAAATTGATTTAGGAAAACGTGACGATTTGTCACCTTATTGTTGTTACGGCTTCTATGTGATATAATAATTAATGTAATAGTTTTTTTAATAAAAATTAGTTGTTTGCCTGCTTACGGGTGGATGATTATGATTCGAGTCGTTAATACAAAGAAAGAAAACGATTTGTCGTTTGATGAAATTTATCAGGAATATTACCGCCGCGTGTTCAACTACGCATTCGGCCGTCTTTTGCATCGGGAAGAAGCGGAAGACGCAACGGCGGAGGTATTCCTTGTTTTGCTGCAAAATTTACAGAGTTATGATCCGAAACGAGGCAGTGTTGGTACATGGATTAACCGGATCACCCATAATGCGGTGGAAAATTACTGCCGCAAGGCGTACCGGCGCAAAGAGTTTCCCACCGCGGAACTGATCCGGGAAAAAGAAGGGGAATGGGAACCGGAACAGCCGGCCAACCGACGGGCGTACCACATCCTGCGGCAGCTTTCCGAAGAGGAACGCGCGTTTTTGGCACTTCGGTACGAGCTGGACATGACGAATGCGGAAATCGGGGAACTGATGGGAGTGAGTCCGGTATCTGTCAGCCAGCGTTATCATCGTCTGCTGGAAAAATGCAGGAAGCTGGACAAGAATCCCAAAAAAAATTTATAAATTTTTATAAAACCTGTCAATTTTGACAGATGAGATTCGTATATATAATTGAGCAGGTAAATTTCAGAATTCAGGAAAGGGGGAAATCCGAATGGATGAAATGGACAGACTTTTCCGGCAGTCGGATTTTTCCGCAGAAAACGAAGGGCTGGGAACGCGGATATGGAACCGGTTGATCCGGCGTAAGGAAGAATCCGTCATTATGCCAATCCATAAAAACGAAATCACAGAAGAAATGATGATGCAGGCGATGCAGTGCAAGGATGCCGATGAGCTGATCGCTTTGGCAAAGACCGGCGGTTACGAAATCACAAAAGAAGAAGCCGAAACCTACATGGCGGAACTTGAGGATTTCGAACTGGAGGACGAGCAGCTGAAGCTGGTAGCCGGAGGCAAGGGCTGGCAAAACTGTCAGGAACCGGACAGCCATTGAGTAATCATTGCGGAAAGGCCGGGGACGACCGGAAATATCTTTTACATATTATCATTTATTAACTTATATTCGTAAAATTCTCAACAGCCGTGGAAGTTCCACGGCTGTTTTGGTATAATAGAATAAAATAGAATCATTATGAAACGGGGATAAATATTACTGGAGGAGGGAAGGCTGCTATCCTCGCTGTCATCGCGGACGGCGGGGAAGTTTACAAAGCGGAAGCGTGATTCGGTAACAAAACAGTTAATCATTAACAGCGAAAGGATGTAGATAAAATGAAAAATCAGACGATGTCATCAGAAACAGGCTATGGTATGACCGACTACTCCCGGAAGACCAGCTGGTATCAGATTCCGGATGCTGCCAGGGAGGTCGACACGATCTACATTTACGCCACGGAGTACATCATGGGGAGCTTCGAAGAGGGATCCCCCGATTACGCGACGCTGGACAATGAGGAGATGTTGCAGGGCGTGGCAGGCGAGTACATGATGCATGCGTCCGCCTTCGCGGATGCTACCAACGTGTTTGTGCCGTACTATCGCCAGGCCGGCTTACGGTACGCGGGGGAAATCCATAAGAAGACCGGGGACGTTAACGCGGCGCTTTCCGGTATGCCCTACGACGATATAACCGCCGCCCTGGACTACTACTTCGAGAACTGCAACGGGGGGCGTCCGTTTATCATCGCGGGCCACAGCCAGGGCTCGTCCATGGTCCTGCTCCTGCTGAGTAAATATTTCAAAGACCATCCCGAGTATTGCAAGCGCATGGTCGTGGCCTACCCCATAGGCTACTCTGTCACCAAGGAGTACCTTGCGGCCAACCCGCACCTGAAGTTCGCCACCGGCGAAACGGATACGGGCGTTATCGTCAGCTGGAACACCGAGGGTCCCAAAAACGTGGAGGATAACGCCGTGAACGTGGTGGTGCTGCCGAATGCGATTTCCATCAACCCGCTGAACTGGAAGCTGGACGAGACATACGCCCCGGCCAGTGCAAACCTGGGTTCCCTCCTGCTGAATGAAGAAACCGGCGAGGCGGACATTGGCGATCTGGGCGCGGACGCGCAGCTGAATCTTGCCCGCGGTGTAGTCGTGACAAACGCCAAAGTCGTCCCGCTGCCGGAAGGGGAAGCCGAAGTCGCGGCTTCCTTCTTCGGACCGGACGGACGCCACGACTGCGATTACATATACTACTACAACAACATCAGGGACAACGTGGCCAAGCGCATCGCAGCGTATAAGGCGGGCCGATAACGGCAGGCGTGTGAAGAATTCGAAAATCCCTGGATTGGGATCAGGATATATTTCCTGACCAGACAGTATGTGTTTTGACAGGTCAGGCAAACAAAGAAATAGAAATTCAGGTGCAACATGAAAAAACTATTCACCATTGATGATTTAATGATCGGCTTTATCATGGCCATCGGATATGGCTTAGGCTTCGCAGTCCCGAAGGCGATGGGCTGGTCGGACTGGGAGAGCGGGCTAGTCTGCTGGGTGGTCGGATATGTGCTGCAGGAGGCAGCGACCCGGATTCTCTTCAGCAAAACCGTACAGAGTAATACGGCCTACCGGTACATGGTTTTTGGCGCGTTCGTCCTTCTCTTTCTGGCGGCCGAGTATGCCGTCATGTCATGGATGGGGTTATCCGCGTCCGATTATTTGCTGGAACAGTACTTGTATATTATCGGTCTGCCGGTTTTGATGTTTGCGTTCCAGATGGCCGTCCGCTGGTACCGTATCCGGAAAATCCGCGAACAGTACGGGGACGGAAGCCACGGCTTTGTATTTGACGACGCGCTGAAAAAAATCGACCTGGACGAAGTGAACCGGCAGAACCAGCCGATCACCGGCGCCTATGACACCGACCTGGCGGTGAAAACAAAAACCGGCATCTATGTGGGCGTCAAAGAAAAAAATATCATATACTATTCGGGAATTCCCTATGCAAAGCCTCCCGTGGGGGAACGCAGGTGGAAAGCACCCGAACCGCTGCCGGAATCGGAGACCGTATTCGAGGCGAAATACCTGGGGGCCTCTGCCATACAGGTGGAACACGAAGGTTCGATCTTAAAGCATCACAGGCAAAGCGAAGACTGCCTGACGCTGAATATCTGTACAGGCGCTAAAAAAACGGATCAGAAAAAGCCGGTCCTCGTATTGTTCCATCACGGGGATTTTGCCTACGGCGGATCGGCCGATCCGCTGCTGGACGGCGTCGAATTGATCCGTTCCTGCCCGGACATTGTGGGCGTCAGCTTTAATTACCGTCTGGGTCTCTTCGGCTTCATTGATTTTTCCCAGGTGCCCGGCGGGGACGCGTATCCCGACGCCTTAAACCTTGGGCTGCTGGATCAGATTGCGGCCTTGAAATGGATCAAAGAAAACATCGCGGCCTTCGGCGGCGACCCCGACCGGATCACCGTGATGGGCTTTGCGTCCGGCGCCATCTCCATCTGTCTGCTGGCGGCCTGTGAACAGGCGAAAGGCCTCTTCCGGAAAGCGTTTGTGTTCCAGGGCAATCCCCAGGCGGCCTATGAAACGCCGGACGTGTCCCGGAATCTGGCGAAGAAACTGCTGCAGGAGACATCCGCGACGACCATGGAAGAGCTTATGCAGCTTTCCACGGACCGGTTGAAGGAAGTATCGCAAAAGATTTTGCATGACCTGTATCCGACCGGGCCGACCCGGGACGGCAGACTGATTCCCCCGGATGCGTTTGAGGCCTATCGGAACGGATCGGCTGATCGCGTGGAATTCCTGATCGGCGTGGCCCGCAATGAACGGCAGGTTTACAAATCCGTTGTCGGAAAGCAGACATATGAAGATTTCATAACCAACGAGCTGGACATCGCGCTGCAATTCCTTGACAAGGTCAACGCGACCGATGCGCAGGCTGTAAGGGACTATATCCGTGAACTGGCGGAGACGATGCCCGAGATTGAAGCCAAAGCGAAAGTGGTGGAGCAATGCAGCGCGTTGAGCGGCTATCTTACCGCCAGAAAACTGGCGGAAAGCGGAAAAAAAGTGTATCTGCTGTATTGGAACGTAAAACCGCTGATCGAGAATCTGGGCTCGGGCACGGTGGACGTAGCGGCGGCGTTTTTGGGAAACCGGGAAGGCGCGCAGCTGTACGGCAACGTACTGAATTCGGATATATCTGAGATGCTCCGGAAATTTTTAATTAAATTTTTGCGCGGAGACGCGATGCGGTTTTACAATAACGAAATCAAAGGCGTCGGCGCCATCGACTGGAACCGGTTCCCCAAAGCGCTCGTCATTTCCGAAAAAGAGTTTCGGTGCGAATCGATTGAAGACAAGCTGACAGAGGAAACGTGCCTATTGCGGTTTATGGAAGCGTATTAAGATCGGGATTCATACGTTTTTGTTGTGATTCTTGCTACATATCTTTGTTTATTATATAATTAGTATAATAACTGACCGATACAGTAAAATAATTTCAAAAGAAGGCCGAACGGCTGATAAGATAAAAGGGGGAGACGTTTATGAATTTGAAAAAGAAATGCGCTGCCGCATTGCTGGCAGGCTTAGTAGCATGCAGTTCCGCTTACGCGGCAACTGCTGACAGGGAAACGATCCAGCAGGTTGCGTTGCTGCAGTCGCTGGCACAGGGATATTTCGGCGGCACCGTTACCGTGAAACAGCTGCGCTCGGTGGGCGACACCGGCATCGGAACCTTCAAAGGGCTGAACGGCGAAATGATCGTACTGGACGGCACCGTCTATCAGGCTCTGGGCAGCGGTGAAGTGGTGGTTGCCAACGATAAAGACACCGTACCTTTCTCCAACGTAACCTTCTTTGACAAGGACATCACCCTGCCGCTGACGGATATTGCAAACAAAGCGGCGCTGGAAGAGCGGCTGAACAAGATCGTCAACGAAAAAGGGGCAAACAGCTTCTACATGATCAAGCTGCACACCACCTTTCCCAGCATCCTGTTCCGCAGCGAATACGGAAGCCAGGAACCGTATCCCACGCTGGTAGGCGCGTTGAAAGAAAAGCAGACGGAATTTACCCATAAAAACATCACCGGCACCGTGGTAGGCCTGTTTTGCCCCAATTACATGGGCGGGCTGAACTCAACCGGCTGGCATTTCCATTTTATTTCCGATGACAAAAAGCACGGCGGCCATGTGCTGGAGCTTACCTTCCAAAGCGGCAAGGTGCTGCTTGACAAGACCGACAAATTTAACATGTTGATTCCGGACGACAAACCGTTCCAGAGCCTGAACCTGGCAAAGGACATGAAGGAAGATATCCGCCAGGCCGAACAGGACACGCAGCCGTCGGCACAGAAAAAATAAAATCATTTTTCCGTAACAGTCGCAGGAGTTTCCCTTTCATGGCAATGGATGAAAACGCCTTGAAAGAATACAAGGAGGCACAGATATGAGAAAACATCTTTTCGGTTTGGTGTTGACGTTGTTGGTAGCCGTAAGCGCGCTGCTGGGCACGGTAACGGCAGAGGCTGCCGGAAATTTTGTACAGGTGGCAGACACAGGCGTGTTGGAACTGAAATCCAATCAAAAATGGGAAAAAGAATACCGTACCAAGATGGGTGATGTAAAAATCCGTTTCCGTAACCTGGCAAATTCCAAGGAAAACAAACGCTACCACCTTATCATCTGGTGGCGCGATCCGGGTACTAAAGAGTACACGCGGGTAGCGGACGGCTACAGTCCCAAGAACACGTTCGGGTATGCATTCAAAGTATTCCGCGACAACAAGACCGGCCGCGTGTACTTTGCCATGGACGCCCATGGGCGCCTGGTGCTGTATGGATATGATACCTTTGCCAAAAAACTGGAAATGTATGTAGACAGCATAAATTACTGGAGTCCGTTGCCGCTGCCCAGTATGCTGGTGCGCCCGGACGGTGATTTAGAGCTGCGTTTTGACGATGTGAAGCGTGCGGCGGAACCTACCCGGTACCGCCTGTTCTGGGATGCCGGACGGAACTGGTTTGGGTATCAGGACCTTAACGTTCCCGTGTACCATGATGTTCCGACTACGTATGACAATACCGTATACGATACATCCGTGCATGAGGCTCCAACCATTTATGAAGGTGTAGATTAAACGAAAAAAGACGGTTATACTTTGTGGCAAAGCGCCGCAGAGATAACCGTCTTTGCATATATTGAGACAGGTAAGCGATTGTCATCGGCTGCCATGCCGACAGGAGGTTCGTATGCATTGCCCGGAATGTGGACAGGAAATTTTAGCAGGCTCGGAGTTTTGCGGTAACTGTGGCGCGCCGGTAACGCGTCAGCAGGCGGGACCGGTCTGTGCCAACTGCGGCAGCCCCAACCAGCCCGGAGCGGAATTTTGCGCGGAGTGCGGCGCCCGACTGGGCGGTGAAGTAATGCCGATGCAATCGTTTTGCCCGGAATGCGGTGCGGCGGTGAAGGAAGGCGCTGCCTTTTGCAAAGAGTGCGGCGCAGACCTGAACGCAACCACGGCTCCGGCGCCATTCGTATGTCCCGAATGCGGGGAACCTCTGCCTCCCGATGCGGCATTCTGCGGTAATTGCGGACGGGTGTTGCAGCAGGGTGGGGAGTATGTCCCTGCACCGGCAACCACGGCAACGGAATACCAACCGTCGTATCCGTCGGAAAGTCAGGATTATTACCCACAACAAGACTGGGTGCAGCCACAACCACAGCCTCAACCACAAACGCAGGATTGGGAGTATTCGCAGCAACAGGCGCAGTATCCGCCGCAGGGTCAACCTCAGCCACCGATTCAACAGCAGGGGTGGACACAACAACCGCCGCAAAAATCCAACCGGAACAAAATGCTGCTGGCAGCCGCCGCAGCTGTGATTTTGTTAGTCATTGGCATTACCGGGTTCTGGAAGCCCGGCTATTTGCTGGATCTGTTCCGTCCCACGGCCAAACTGGAAAACGGAGTGCTGGCGTTAAAGGACATTACGTTGGATTTTAAACAGACGAACCTGGGTAACGGCGCAGCCACGATGACTACCGTAAAAGACAAGGAGGAAGAAGTACACAACGGGCTGATTGGCGACCTGTATGTCATGAAGGTTGACAAGAGCTGCAAGGGCAAGGTCACAGTATCCGTGCCGGTGCCGAAGAACTTTAAACCGACCACCGGCAACGGTCTGTACATAAAACTCGGTGTAGGGCAGGATTACACTTTGGCTGACGGGAAAAAGGAACGGTATTATGATTACTTCGATGCAACGGTGAAGGATGAAAAGGCTGTAGCTGTGATTGATCCGGCTGCCTTGGGGCGAAGCGTACGTAAGAGTAAGGCGTCGTCCGCAGCATCAGCGGAGAAAAAGAAACCGGATTTAGGCGAGTTTACAGAATATGTGGGATTCTTTTTTAAGCAAGGCCTTTTAATGTACGGTGAAGGTTATGAGAATTCCAAAGGTCATTTCCGCTTGTGGTATAACTATAATCCAACGGGTTTTGTCAAAAACGTTTATATGGGGGGAGACGAGGCCCAAAAGGTACTAAGTGATCTGGAAGAGGCCCACAATTACTATAAGACGCATGGTTACGAAGAGCATGTGGATACCTTTACTCCCATCGACGTTTATATCACCCGATGCAAAGATGAAGGTGGTTGGAATGCAGTGACCGGCAACATTGAACTCAAGGAATCCAGCATGTTTGGAGTAGATTATAACCTGCGCTATGAAGGGGATCAAAGAATCAAAACGAAGGTTACAATCTATCACGAGTTCTTTCATGCGGTGCAGCAGAGTATGATTGGTTCGCTTACTAATGCTTTGGGATTAATGAAAAGTAACTGGTTTGGTGAAGCGACGGCGACGCATTTTGAAAGACTGGTTGTCCCCGATGAGGTTACTGAAAATGGGAAAAAACTCTTCTGGCGGCTATGGCAGGGGCCGATTCCTGAAGGTAACGGTGCTGACGATGGTTATGCACGGGGTCTGTTGGTTGATTATTTGAGTAACAAGCTAGGCGGCGATGATTGGATTAAAGAGTGCTATAAACACTGGGTCGGAAACACTGAAGTGACATATTACATGAGAAAGATAGCCCAGACGGAGGCTGATTTTGCTGCAAAATTTTATATGGAATTGATTAGGAATAGAAAACTGGCTCCGTTATATGATCCTTCTTATTATTACACTGAAAGTCTAAACCCCAATAAACGCGAAGGGGCAGATCGTTTTGTAACCTCGATCAGGTTAGGGTTGGATGATAAAACCAAAGAAAAAATGAAAAAGGGCGAAGAAGATGCATTCCCCGTTGTATTTATCAGTCCGTCCTTTGAGCTTGCGGGTTATGGGGGACGTGTAGTTGGGCTTATAACTAAAGATACTATCAATAAAAAGCCTGTCGACCTGACCGGGGGTTACCCGGAAAAATGCCAGCTGAAGTTAGAAGCAGAAGGCGGATGCCAGACACAGATTATCAGATTTTCTACCGGAGAAAGTGGAGAAGATAATATTGTAAAGGGTAACGTTATCAAAAATTTCAAGGAGCAGATAGACAAAGGTTATAGATTTCTCGTGCTCGTAACTTCTACCCAGAATAAAAAGCAAAACGTCGTGCTGAAGGCCACGCTGGAAAAAGAGGATCTTAAGGAAGGTATTTATCATGGCAAGACAACCATGACGCAGGGAAAGAAAACCGAAACGCGTAACAACGTTTTGGGATTCAGACTTTCTAAACTCAATGATGGCCGGTGGAGCCTGTGCTCATGTGATAAAAATGGAAATTATCCTGGAGAGGTTTCTAAGATACCCCTCACCTATGACGCAAAGCAGCAGTTATGGAAGGGGCACAGAAAACTCAAGGAAAATGTTTCCAAAAATCCTAATCAACCGAAAATAGAAACGGCCACACTGGACTGTACTATGAAAGTCAATTTGGAGGGGAAGGAACCGGTTCTGATTATTAAATTTAAGTCAGAAGGAACTTCATGGAAATGGGGATATCCTACAAAAGAAAAATACGACATAAAATTTGAAGGAAAGTGGGTCAGTGAACTGAAGGGGAAAAATTTATATACTGGGAAAGAAGATAAAGTAATCATATTGGAATAAAAGGGCAATCATAAGTCCATTACAAGGGCGCCGTTTAGTTTGTAAAATGAAACGTAGTGGTATTTCCGGAGGTGACGTGACGGTGACAACGAATCGTGTCAGAAACAATCTTGGTAAAGGCAAAGGGGAGGCTTTGTCTTTACAAAAGTATATTTCCGTATTACTGGCAGCCTTTGTGTTTGTGCTGGGCATGCTGGGAGGCGGAACGGCAGATGCGGCCAAAGTGGCGTCTGAAGAGATTTCGAGGACGGCAACGATAGAACTGCGTGCAAAAAAAGGTGAGGAAAAGCCCATGAAGACCGTGCCAATCAAAATGACGGTAAAGTTGGAAAACATTGATATAACTGCCTATGCCAAATATACTGCCGAAATACAAAAAAATGATAAATATAAACGTATCGTATTTGCAAAAGCAGCCCCCGGAAGCAAGGTAACGATCACTGTGGAACCAGCGCCTATACCGGGTATGCTTTCAAAACCTGCTAGGAATATGAATTATTCGGAATCTGTCAACTATTATAATCATAAGAAGATAGGAACGTTAAAAGAGTTAACGTCTCGTGGCAAAGAGAGTAGTTTTTATAATAATTATACAATTCCCAATGACGTGGAAGAGGTTACGGCGACCGTTGATTTAACCTATCATGTAGGGATGGAAGTTGGAAAAGATATGAAATCTTCTACCGGTACGTATCGCAAGGAGCCTGCATTAGCCCGGCACTATTATATTTTTACATCCGAAGCAGCCTGTAAAAAGGCATTTGAGTTAATGACCGCCAGTAGTGTCACCGGGGCGATTTCTAATGTTTTCGGGGGCGATAAAAAACCGAACGCGAAATCCGACAGCAAAGATTCCGGCGGTATGGAAATGGTTATCGGCGTGGTCATCGGCGTTGCTGTGTTGGGCGCAGTCGGCTACGGCGCGTACCGGATGTTTGGCAAAGGCGGAGGCAGCAAAGGGAACGGCGCAGGTAATTATAATAACCCTGCTGGCGGTCCGCAGCCAATGCAACGGCCCAGTGCGCCGATGCCTAATTCATATGGACAGCAGCCAATGCAACGACCTGGTGCGCCGATGCCTAATTCATATGGACAGCAGCCAATGCAACGACCCGGTGCACCGATGCCTAATTCGTATGGTCCGCAACCAACACAACGGCCCGGTGCAACCATGAACAATGCCGGTCGTCCGCAGCCAAAGCAACGCCCCGGTGCAGCGACGCGTAATGCTTCTGGTCAGCAACCAGCCCAACGACCTGGCGGCGCAGCAAAGCGTAGTGCTGCAGAAAATGTAACCTATTGTAAACAGTGCGGCGCGCCGATGCGAAGTGGCAGCCATTTTTGCAAAAACTGCGGCGCCCGAAACACCTCAGACATTTGCCCAAACTGTGGTGCCAAACTGGAACCCGACGATATGTTCTGCGGGAATTGCGGGATGAAGGTGTAAGTTCTTTAATGGCTCTTTTCATTTAGTTTATTTGTCGTATAATCATATTGAAAATCAGTGTCACTAATGACAAAAATTTTCAATAAAATGAACGAGAGCAGAATACTGGCCATGCAAATTAAAGAGATAAGATAAGTGAAACGTGTAGGGGGATTGTATGATGGTAAGCAATTTATATAGAGGACAGGCAAAGAAACATAACACGTTCCGGACAGGGTTTATTGGTACGGCCATCCTGACAGTGCTGTGGGTCGTGCTGTCCCTTTTTGCAATTCCCTGCACAGGTGTGGAGGCGGCGGTGCCGAAACCGGAGGAAATCAGCGGCGAGTACCATTATTACGAAGAGAATATTGAAAGGAATAGGAAGGGGATATCCGGTCATGGTTCTGGTACCGTAGTAGTAGTTCTTCGAGGAAATACATTACAATTGGACGGCATGTGGACTGAGAATGTGCGATTACCTTATAATGCGAAGACTGGTACTGCGCATACATCTTTTACCGATAAGCATGGGCAACTTAATGTTTATAATATTAGATTGAGTAAGGGCGCCGATGGAAAGGTACACGCTTCGGGAACTGTTACCGTTAGCTTTACATCCGAAGGGAAACCGTATGATATGGTATTTTCTTTTAACGCAACAAAAACCCGTTCTATCGGAGTAGCTCCAAGTGGAGAAAAAAAGACGGATAAAGAGGCCGAGAAAAAGAAACAGGAGGCAGAAAAACAAAGACAGGAAGCTGAAAGACAGAAGCAGGAAGCTGAAAGACAGAAGCAGGAAGCTGAACGGAACGCCGTTCCGGGTGTAGGCAGGGTTAGTACGCAAGACGGAAGAGATATAGATGAAGACGAAAGGGATCGGAACGACCTGCCGGAGTCGGACGCCGGTAAAGTTGGTGCGGCTGTAGGAACCGCCTTAGGGGGCGGACTGATTGGTCTTGGCGCTGGTGCAATTGGAGGTGCTGCCGGTGGAGCAGCAGGCGGTGCTGCAGGTGGCGCCGCTGGAGGTGCAGCGGGCAGTGCAGGCGGCGGTTTTAGCGGTTATGGCCCGAGTGAAGGCGGTTACGGCCCGAGCGAGGGCGGCTATGGTCCGGAAGAGGGTGGCTATGGCCCGGAAGAAGGAGGTTATGGCCCGGAAGAGGGCGGTTACGGCCCAGAAGAAGGCGGATACGGCCCGGAAGAGGGCGGTTACGGTCCTGAAGAAGGTGGATACGGTCCGGAAGAGGGCGGCTACGGCCCAGAAGAAGGCGGATACGGTCCGGATGAAGGTTTTGGCGATGGTGACGGATCCGGTGGAGATTTCGACGATTCCGGCGAAGATCAGGATGAGTCCGATGAAGATTTTGACGATTCCGGCGAAGATCAGGATGAGTCCGATGAAGATTTCGACGATTCCGGCGAAGATCAGGACGAGTCCGATGAAGATTTCGACGATTCCGGCGAAGATCAGGATGAGTCTGACGAAGACCAGAATGAGTCTGACGAAGACCAGAATGAGTCTGACGAAGACCAGGATGAGTCCGACGAAGACCAGGATGAGTCCGACGAAGACCAGGATGAGTCCGACGAAGACCAGGATGAGTCCGACGAAGATCAGGATGAATCCGACAATGATAACGATGACAATCGCGATGATTTCGATGACAGTCGAGAAGATTTTGATGACAATCGCAATGACTTCGATGACAGTCGCAACGATTTCGATGATAGTCGCAACGACTTCGATGATAGTCGCAACGACTTCGATGACAGTCGCAATGACTTCGATGACAGTCGCAATGATTTCGATGACAGCCGCAATGACTTCGATGACAATTATGACCGCGCCGGCGATGATTCTGACAAAAATGATTACGAAGATGCCGGTAGGAATCAGGACGACTCCGGCGACGATTACAATGATTACCAAGATGCCGATAATGGTCAGGGCGATGGGACCGAAGCGGAGGATCAAACTGACCCGTCTGAGGATACGCAAGGCGAGCCCGCAGCAGATAATATGACTATGGATACGCCCCCGGATAATATGACTGTTGATGAAAATGGGAACATCCACGTAACAACACCTGACGGGGAAAAAATGGTCTTCCCTCGTAATGAAGATGGTACGTTCAAAATACCATCCAAGACGGAAGAAGGGACAAATGTGGCTGATTCGGACTGGAATGGGACAGCGACAAAAGAGGATGTTCAGTATATTGCCCAGTGGTATAAGGATAACGAGGATGCAATGCGTGCGGAACGGGCCGCGGAAGACGCACGGCGTCAGGCCGAACGGGACCTTCAGGCGGCGGATAATGCCAGATGGCGGGCAGAGCAACGGGAGATCGACAATCAAAAATCCTGGCTTACCAGGGAACTGGAGGAACAAAAAAAGCGGGAGGAATTTGAATACAAACATTGGGAATATATTGAGAAGAAGCGCGAGGAATTCGCTCATGGTGATGAATCCCTCAGCGTAGAACAATTGAAAAGAATCGTGAAAAAAGCCCGTTTAAAAAAGAATCAAGCCATAGACATGATAGAAGGCGGAGAAGCTGAACAGGAAGCAGCCATGTGGGATAACCGCCTGGTGACCGCTCAGGAAGTTAAATTCGTGGCAGACCAGGCGGTTAACGCCTATGGCATGCTGTCGGGTAACCAGTCGTTTTCCAACGCATACTCAGCCCTTACCAACTACACTGAAACTCTGACAGACGCATACAGGAATAATAAAAGCATGGGAAAAGCGTTTTTTAAAGCAACGGTAGACACCGGCCTGGATGTATTTTCGAATAAGCTTGAGAGTCATGGCTGGAACATGACCGGCAACGCCTTTTCTAACGCTTACAAGCAGGTAAACGATAATCTTTATAATGGCCGTGATGCGTTTGAAGGAACCGATAAGGCAGCAGCTCTTGGCGGATTGATGGGCGGGGCCGCCCACGTTTCGAAATATCTGGGCAAGAAGAGTCATGGAACGGTTTTTGGCCGAGAGGTTGGCTTAGATGGATTTAAACCAGTGCTGAAACCGGACGTAGATGTTAACAGTACTAAACTGAAAACGGATTTTGATTCGGATACGAATGGGATACGGGAGACGAACATCGCCGAACGGCGGATGGGAGAAGGTTTGACCAAGTCGAAACTGAACACGGATGGGGATGTGCCCAATACGAAGCTGAACACGGATGGAGAGACAGGTGGAATTGGAAGGCAGAATGCTACGGATGTTCAGTCGGGTAAGACGAACTTAGGACAGGAGCCTGAAGTAGCCAAGCAGGGAATGAATGCAGGTGAACCTACCGGCAGAACGAATGCAGGTGAACCTACCGGCAGAACGAATGCAGGTGAACCTACCGGCAGAACGAATGCAGGTGAACCTACCCTACGGGCAGAACGAATGCAGGTGAACCTACGGGCAGAACGAATGCAGGTGAACCTACCGGCAGAACGAATGCAGGTGAACCTACCGGCAGAACGAATGCGGGTGAGGCTACCGGAAGTTCCAACAAATCGAAAACAGGTGGCACGGAGTCCAAGAATCAGTCGTCTGCTTCCGATGCTGCGAACAGGGCGCAGGCCAACGAAGACTGGCAGGGTAGCGTGGCCATGAACAAGGTGCGTAAGCTGCATAAAATCAGTCAGAAGCTGGATGCGATGGAGAAAGCGAACCCCAAAACGTACCAGAACGATCCCGAATACCAGAAGCTGTCTCAGGAGTTTGATGTCCAGGCCAGGGAAGTACGCGAAAATAAACTTTCTGTTGACCGCATGAATGCACTGCAAGGCAAGACGGGTACTGATTTGCGGAAACGCTACAATAAGTCGGATATTGAGTACGAGAAAAAGGTACTCGAATACCGTAATGAATCCATCGCGGAAGAATACGGGCTGAAAACAGACCAGATTGGTGATTACAATGTGACCTCCAACAAGATTGCGGAGAAACTCTCAGGCGGCAAAGCTTCTCACGATACGGATACTTCCCCATACGTGAAGGTTAACACCGGAACAGGCAAAAACGCGAAGGTTGATTTCACGCAGGTTGACGGGGACCATCATCTGGCCAGGGCCATCTATAAGGCAGAACACGGCAGGTATCCGCAGACAGCAGCGGAATATGACGAGGCGTTGCGGTTGAAAGAGTTGCGCGACTTTACGAATGTGAGCACGCGGCCCAGCGATACCCACGAACTCCACCATAATCCGGATGCCTATGTGGGAAGCGGCAAGGGCGATGTGAATAAAGTATTGCATCCTGAGACATATGGGACGCCGGAGAAAGGCACGGGGATACTCAACAAACAGACCGCAATCCACAAGCAGGAGTTGTCGCTGAATCGGCATCACGAGCAATATGCCGAGGCCCAGCAACTACGGCAAAAATTAAACACGGATAAAACACTGAGCGCTGCCGAAAAGACAGCGATGGGTAAGAAAATCGCTGATTTGGAGTCCCAGTCGGCCAGCAACCATTACGAAAGCGTACGTACGACAGCCAAAGAGTTTAACATAATCAAGAACATAAACGATGTGAACATAAAGAATGGACTGGGGGATGGCCTGAGCAAGGAGGCCAAGCAAATCGGCAGATGGGCCAATCAGGTGGCAGAAGGCAGGTTAGAAGTTGAGACCTACAAGCAACTTGTAACAAAACTGTGCGGCTCAGAGGAGAATGCGCTGAAAATTGTAGCGGATGGTTTCAGGACTACCAATAAGTAAACAGAAGAGTCTGTTTGTTATACGAACGCAATGAATGAAAAAGGAGTGTAGAGATATTTAGTTTGACGGAACGAGGTATGAGTTATGCATTGTAAACATTGTTTCCGGCAGTTGCCGGACGGGGCGCGCTTTTGCAAGTATTGCGGACAACCGGTAGCAGCACAGCCGCAGCCCGGACAAAACCAAAAGAGGAATCCTCAGCCGCAAAATTATCCGCAGCAAGGAGGAAGGCAACAATATCCGCAACAGAACAGAGGACAGCAGGGTTATGTGCAGCCACAACAGGGCTATCCACAACAACAGGGCTATCCCGAGCAGACTTATCCGCAACAGGGATATGGGCAGCAGCAGGGTTATCCTCACCAGGGATATGACCAACAAGGTTACTCTCAGCAGGGATATGGTCAACAGCAAGGATATCCCCAGCAAGCTTATCCTCAACAAGGCTATCCTCAACAAGGATATGCGCAACAACAAAACTATCAGCAACAGGGTTATGGACAACCACCTGCCGGGGAAAACGTGCCGCCCAGGAAACTGTCCCTGATGGCGCAGATCAAGGCAGGCGTGATGGACATCATCCGTCATCCGGCCAAATTGTTGCCGACCATTATTTTGTCGGTGATCTGGATGGTGATTTCCTACCTGATGGCCATGGGCAAAGACACGGCCGTGGTTAAGTGGATTAATACACTGACCTATGCCAGCGGCGGTATGTATGGCGGATCGTTGGGCGCGGCCGGCATTGTTCTGTCATTGTGGGCAGGCAAGAACCCGTTTGCCAGGGACGCGAACGGGCAAAGCCTCATGACCAAGGCCACCAATAAAGGAATGGCAAAAGTCGCCCCGTTCGTCATCGGACTGGGTGTGAGCCTTGTGCTGTATTATTTCTTCAACGTGACCAGCAGCACCAACAACGTAATGGTGGGTGTGATGGCGGCCATCGGTACTATTCAGGCGGCCCAGAGCAGCCACGGTATCATCTTTTCCACCGTGTTGTTTATCATTGAAAAAGTTTCCGGCGGACGTACGCCGTCCAGCAGTGCGGTGCGCAACAGCCTGATGGGCGCCACCGCCGGTTTTGCGATTTGCGTGCCGCTGACTTACCTGCGTCAGCCGCTGATGATCGTGGCGGCGGGCAGCGCCGTATTGCTGCTGGGTATTTTGCTGGCGGTACTGGGCCAGCAGAAAAAGCCGGCGCAGGCGTAAAGAAATCCTTTCTGGATGGGGAGCTTGTCACGAAAAGAATACCATCAGAGGAGAGTTCGTACGATGAAAAAATATCTTTCCGTTTTGCTGGCTTTGTTTGTATTTGTGTCAGCGCTGCCTGCCCGTGACTGTGCAGCAGGAGGTACTGTATGACTGAGCAGCCTGTTTACGAAAGCGAAAACATAACCATGTGCACCGACGGCAAGTACCGCTGGGTGTACGAGCTGAATCTGTATAAAAATCCGGCAATCATCAAAGAAGTCGGGCGGGTAATGCTCATCAGTTTAGTGATTGTGCTAGTGCTAATATCTGGTTTTCAAATCATAGACGGTATAGGCACTTTAGCGGAAAGGCTATTGTTCGTTGCGGAGTTGGCGGGTATTTTAATTGTGATCCTGGTGGTTATCACGATCCTGGGCTACCTGCTGTATTCCTATATGATGGGCGGAACCTACTGCGCGTTGTTCGAGATGGATGAAAACGGCGTCTGTAACAAGGCCCAGGAAAAGCACATCAAGAAAGCGGAACTGATCAGCGCGATAACCGTAATTGCGGGTTTAGCCGGCGGCAGGCCTGGCGTGGTAGGCACAGGCATGCTGGCATCGGCGCGTACTTCCATGTACACCAGCTTCGACAGTGTAAAGGAACTGGAAATTTTGCCGAAGCAGCACCTGATCCGTCTGAACGGGACATTAGATCGAAACCAGGTGTATGCGGAAGAGGAAGACTTTGCGTTTGTGGCGGATTTTATTCGAGCGCGCTGCCGTAATGCAAAGGTGATATGATTATGAGCGAACATTTAATGTATGCTTTTGGCAATTGAGGAGAAAACGGTACAGGTAATATGAGTGGGGAAAAATATGTGCCGGATAGCAGTTTGCAGTCAGTCTTTCTGCGCTGTGATAACCGTTTGAATAGAAAGCGCTATATATTGCGCTGTCTTACAGTTTCCGTGGTAGTTTCGGCGGGTATGGTTGGTCTTGCTCTTATTGCTGACAGGCTTTCCGGTTCAGCAATTACTGCAGCGGCAGTGTTGCTTTGGCTGATAGCCTTTATTCCGGGCCTCCTGCTTACGATACGCCGGCTCCATGATTTGGATAAACCGTCCTGGTGGTGTATCGGTATGTTTATCCCAATAGTAAATTTTCTGCTGTTGTTTTTCCTTCTTTTTTATAGAGGCACTAAGGGTCCTAACCGATATGGGCCTGATCCGTTGGACATTTGAAAAAGTGGATCTGAGTAAAAACGAATGAGTGTTATATTATGCATTGTTTCCACTGCGGTCTGTCAGTAATGGAAGGCCGCAGTTTTTATAGAATAACGGCTCCAGAATTTCTGAACGAAAGGTTTACATTATTTTTTCAACATGATACAATATGTACAAAACGTACACAGTGTATTTCAGGAGGTAAATTATGATAGCAGTGGAACAGTTGAGCCGTTCGTCTACTGAAGTTCGTAAGGAATGGAGCAGTACGATTGACGCCACGGTACGGGTGCGGCCGCAGTTCGTGCAACGCACGCATGACAATATAACGATGCTGAATACGGTTATGCTTGCGGAGCTTATGGGCAGCTACAAAATACATGCTGCTTTATATCGGGAACCGGACGGGTCGTATACCGCTTCTGTAGATGAAATCGACGTAATAGAGAACGGAAAAACCAAAGACGAGTGCCTGGACAACCTTCTTACCGCATTGAAAGAGTATGCCCGCGATTATTATGAAGAGTTTGACTATTGGTCTGCAGCGCCAAATCGTCGGGCGCATCTGCCATATGTGATTAAGATTCTGACCACGCCAGATGCAATGATGCGGAGGGATATCCTATGCCACGATGGAAAGAATTGAAGCGCTTTTGCGAGCGGGACGGCTGGGAACTGTACAAAGATACTGACCATTACTACTATCGCAAGTTATTGCCGGATGGAACAGTGTTGCGTACAAAAGTGTCCAGGGGCAGTGGGGAAATCCGTCCGCATATGTGGCAGGAGATACTGAAAAAGCAGCTGAAAGTCACGCAGGAATATTTTAATAGCAAGATTTAGTTTAAATCGCTGTTAAATTTATACATACTAATAAACCGTTATACTGCCGCCCACAGGGGAACCTGTGGCTTTTTCTTTTATACCACTAAATAGTTTCCAATTTATAAACAATTATTTTGTTTTTTTGTATTATAATTTAAATGGGGAATAATATGCAGTTGGTTGTTTTTCCCTTTGATACTAAAAAATGCATATCACCGGAGGTGGCGTGTGCGATGAAAAAATATATTTCCGTTTTGCTGGCGGTTTTTGTGTTTGTGCTGGGGATGATGACACGGAATTGTTTCGCAGCAGGTGTGACACGGCATAAAGTTACGGATTTTGACGGAGTCGTTACCGTTATGGAATTACCGGGATTAGATCTGCAATACTATGCAAAATACAATAAAGATATACAGGCACTGAAAAAAGATTTGGTGCCGGCATCTTCTCTCTCTAGGCAAATTATAGCAATTTCTAAACCTCAACGAATACTTGCAAAAGCAAAACCAGGAACAGTTATACATGTAAAGCCCATTGAATCCAATTTTAGTAGTAAACATAATGGTGATGTTCCGTGTATTTATTTTGGAAGGAGATCTTTTACAATCAACGGCAGAACGTTTTCGCTTATTACCCCAAATGACGGAGAAGACAATTTTTTGCCCATTTGCCCGCCATTTGACGGACGGCCGGCAGAAGGTTTCAGATTAGTTATTCCTAAGAATGCGGATATGGTTTGCGCTCACTGGCGCAACGCGCCATCATTTAATTCCATGGAAAAACTGAAAAAATATAAAGCGTTAAATAGTTTTGTCAGAACGGAATACTACATCTTCACGTCTGACGAAGCATTTAAAAAGGCCTACAAAATCTGGACAGGAAAAACCATTACCGGTCCGATCAGTTCATCGTCTACTACAAAGAAAGAATCGGCCAAGACAACTACGAATCAGAATAAAAACAACTCAAAATCAACAGTTCAACCGAAACAAAGCGAAGATGATTCTGACGGTCTGGGAACGATCGGAATGGTTGGCGCGGGAATAGCCGCGGCAGGAGCGATTGGTTTCGGTGCGAGCCGAATCCTGGGCGGAGGAGGCGGTGGTTCGGGTGCAGGCACAGCGGAACCGGTGCCTCAGGAACCGGAAACCTTTGTGTACAAGGATCCGGCGACCGGGGCTGAGACCCTGTATGAAAAGGATCCGAATACCGGGGAGTGGTTCGACCCGAGTACGGGCGCCATTACCGATCCAAGCAAACTGGAAGATTATTCGCGGCAACGCATGCAAGACAGAACATGGATGAACGGTCAGATGGAGAATATGCGAGACCGAAAAACCGACGTAGACCGTGCCTGGCAGAAACAGGATCAGGAATCGGCCAAAGAGATGCAGAAGAAGTTTGAGGAAATCGATCGTCAGGGAGCGAAGGATAAGGCGGCCATCCGTTCCGGCACCTACGGTATGAGTGATGCGCAACGTACTGAATACCTGAATAAGCGGCAGGAAGACTATGTGTCGAAACAGGCTGCGGCGCACCGGACCGCCGAAAACTGGGACCGGGCGGTAACCGTGGCGGAAGGTACCGGGAAACTGGCAGATATTGGCATGGATATCGCTGCTACGTATGGAAAAGTTGTGGATGGCGGTCTTGTAACCGGTCGTATTGCAGATGGTTATACGTTACTGAAAAATATGGCCGGAAGCGGTGCCGATGCCTATTCCAAAGGAAACAGCGTTGTAGGCGGTATGACCAAAGGATTCGTAGACGGACTCGTCGACGTTGCTCAGAATAATGCGAATACAAAAATACAAAAGGTTGCGGCGTTTGTCGGCGGCGACGCTTTTAAGGCTGGCCTTGAGTCAGGGCTGAAAGGAGAAAGTGCCGCAACAGTATTAAAAAAATCTTTTAAGGGCGGACTGAAAGGCGGCGCAAAACTTACCATTCAGGAAATCGGAAATAATCTTGAAAATAAAATTCAGACAAGCAAAACAGACAGCTTGAAGAACGCATATGATCATGCAAGAGAAATAAGGAAAGATTTTAGCAAGACGATTTCTCCCAAAAGTGTTGAAACTTTAAAGCAGATGAACCTGGAGAAACACCTGACTACTGTGAAAAATGCAAATTATCAGTACTGGACAAATAACATTGGTAACGCGGTTACAAAAAACACAGTCCCGGATGCACTTTTTGGAGAAAATAATTAGAAGAGAATTTATTAATTATGTGAAAACGGCTTTGAACAGGAGAGTACGAAGATGAAGATAGCGGCAAGTTTTAAGGATGCATTGCTGGTCGCAGAACAACATTGCCAGGAATGGCTCTTTACGGGTAGCGGCAAAAGCTTCAAGTTGAGGGAATTGGAGGAAATCGCCGGCGAGTATGACGCAAAGACTCCGTTAGGAGAATTGGATTTTCTTGTCATAACGGATGATGGCTCCATCGGTTTGATGTACGCGTTTTGCGAGGAACCTTTATGGTATTTTGTATCGCCGGAGTTCGCTGTGGCGAATATCTTGAAGGAGGATCCGAGAAAGTACCTGGTACCGGCAGATGACAGTGCACAGATGGCAGGAAGAACCGGAGCGGCAATGGGAAATGTTGCAGGGGCCGTCGCATTTTGTAAACAGTGTGGTGCGCCGTTACGAAGCGGCAGTCGTTTCTGTGAGAACTGCGGAGCAAAGAACGCGCCGGAGTTTTGCACGAACTGCGGTGCAAAACTGAATCCTAACAGCAACTTCTGTAAAAATTGCGGAACGAGAGTGTGAGGAATGAATTCAAATTTTACCCTGATGCGCACATTACGCATCAGGGTTTTGCTTTTCGCGGTTTTGTTTCACTTCTTGTCGATAATCGTCAGCTCCGGACAGACTTCTTCGTAAATCATGTCGCCGTTTTCGTTGTTCACATCAGTGATCTCGCCGAAGAGTAAGATGCGGTGATTTCGGTATTCCGGTGTGTGCAGCGCCTGCTGCCAGGTGCATTCTTCCAGCTGATTGTTTTTGTAGCGCAGGTACACCGGATTATCGAAACCGCTCTTTTCCCACGCTTTAAAGAAAAGCAAAGTCGTGTGGCCAAAATAACCGATGCCGGTCATACCGATGATTTCGTAGGCCCTGTCCGGCAACGGCGCAGAAGGGGGAAGACCGGCTTCTTCATCACGCTGTTGTATCAGCTGTTTGCCGTAATCAATGGATTCCTTCTCGGTAAAATGTACTTCCGTAGTGTCTGCATAAATAATTTTTCTCATAGATAATAGTCCTTTCCTTTCCGTCAATTTTCTTTTTGCAATTCCATAATATTTTTTGGAATCTCCACAAACTTGGTGCACTCGCTGATGAAAAACAAATTGATATTGCCGGTAGGGCCGTTGCGATGCTTGGCCACGTTCAGTTCCGTGATGCGGCTGGGCTCTTCGTTTTTGTAATAGTTTTCCCGGTACAGAAACATTACGATGTCCGCGTCCTGTTCCAGTGAGCCGGATTCCCGCAGATCGCTGAGGATGGGGCGCTTCACCTGACGCAGTTCCACGCTGCGGCTCAGCTGACTTAAGGCCAGCACCGGCACGTTCAGCTCCCGGGCCATGGCCTTCAGGCCCCGGCTGATCTCGCTGACTTCGTACTGACGGTTGGTGGTTACGTTACGGCGAACGCCGGGGGCCTGCATCAGTTGCAGGTAATCGATCACGATCAGGTCCAGTCCGCCTTCGTTTTTCAACTGCCGTGCGCTGTCCCTCACTTCCAGAATGGATAGACCCGGCGTGTCGTTAATATAAATGCAGGCGCCGGCGATTTTGTCCGACGCAGGCCAGATGCGGTTCATCACTTCCATCTGTTCTTCGCCGGTGGTGTCCGGACCCGGGCACAGCTCGTCGTTGTCCACATCCGCTTCCGTGCAGATCATGCGTTGCAGCAGCTGGCTCCGGCTCATTTCCATGCTGTAGAAGGCCACCCGTTTCGGGGCGTCTCCTTCTTTGGCGCCCCGCAGGGCCACGTTGGTGGTAATGTTCAGGGCCAGGGCTGTTTTGCCCATGGAAGGCCGGGCTGCCAGAATGATAAAGTCCGAGGGCTGCAGCCCGCCGGTGAGACGGTCCAGGTCCCCGTACCCGGTGGAAAGGCCGGTGACGGGCTCACCATTTTCCAGACGCCGGCCCATGCGGTCCATAGTGTCGGTCATCATGTCGTGTACGGAAACAAACCCGGCGGAGCGTTTGCCGGAAGAGAGGCGTTCCAGTTCCTGCCTGGCGCTGGCCGCCAGGCTGCGGGTATCTACCGTGTCGTCGCAGCTCATGGCGGCGAGGCCGTTGCCGGTTTCCAGAATACGGCGGCGCACGGAAGCTTCTTCTACCAGTCCGGCGTGGTGTTCCACGTTGACTGCGGTGGGCGTGATGTTGGCCAGAAACGTAATAAACTTTACCCCGCCGACGGCGTCAAACTGATCCATGTGTTTCAGCTCGGCGGTCAGGGTTATCAGATCGACCGGTTTGTTGCGGCTGTACAGGTTCATCATGGCCTGAAACACAATCCGGTGGGTCTGCCGGTAAAAGTCCGTGGGCTGCAGTCTGGCAGTCACGGAACCGATGACGGAATTATCAATCATCATGGCGCAGAGCACAGACTGCTCCGCTTCAATATTCTGTGGAATTTCAGTATTTTGCAGCATCCGTTTTATCAAACTCCTTTAGTTTTTTTCGCAACAGTGTGCCCCCGGAAGCGTGTCGCGGCCAGCCGAAACTGATAACCGCCCGCACATGGGGAAGAGACCGCCGAAGCAGACCGATGCATCGGCATGGGGGACCGGTCTGCCGCCCGCACGCTTCGGGGGAAAGGTACAGAACCGTTACGCCTCTTTTTTCTTTGTATCGTTTTCCTCCAGCGGCAGCTTCTGCTGTTCGGGAGGACAGGGCATTCCTTTTTTCAGGCCGGCTTCCGCCTCTCTTCTTTCTTTCATTTTTTCGGCGCGGCGGCTGCTGGGCATGGGCAGCACCAGCGGCAGACAGCGCTCCAGCATCTGTTGGATGGAGTAGATGCGCTTTGACTTGGCGTTTTCGTCTACCAGGTTATCCTGCTGGTAAGGCGTGGAGATGATCATGGGAATCTTTTTTTCGTGGCAGGTATTCACGATCAGGTTCAGGATATTGCTGCTGTTGGAAGTCTCCGCCTCCTTGCCGAAATCGTCCAGCACCAGAAGGTCCAGGCTGCACAGTTCGTTCAGGAACGGCAGCCGGCTGTCCGGGCTGAGGGTAGGCAGCGTGTTCATGATGGTCAGCATGCTGGTGTAGCGGCAACGGTAGCCCCTGTCGGTAAGGGCGTTGACGATTTCCGCCGCAAGATAGGTTTTGCCGCAGCCGCTGGGCCCGTACAATAACAGGCCCCGGCCGTCTTTCCGGTATTTTTCAAACCGCTCCACATAGTTTTTGCCGTAATTGGTGGCAATGGGGTTCTCCCCGTTATCGTTCGCAAAGTCGCAGTCGCATAACAAAGCAAGGCCAAGGGCTTTGCGGCGCAATTCCTGTTTGACCAGTTCCGCTATGTTTAATTTTTTCTGTTTCATAAAATCAATTTCCTCCAATATTTTTTTCGCAGGTGAATCGTAAGCTGCGTTGGATAACAATGACGCAGGCAGTTGCAAAAGCGACAATCGGCGTATAGCCGAATGAATCGGTGTTTGCTTAATACGTTACGCCAAAGTCCCGGGCCATTTCGTCCAGCCCCGGGTTATGGGGATGCAGGAACTCCCGGAACCGCTGCTGCCGTTCTTCCGGGGAAAGGTTCGCCAGATGTTCGCTGCCGGGAAGGCAACGGGTAAAGGCCTGTGGTTCCGCTTCAGAATCAAATCCGCCGCCGGGATCCCGGTTGTACTTTCCGTCCCGCACGTTGATAAAATTTTCTTCCTTCAGCAGCCAGGTAAAGGTGGCGCGCCAGTTGTTCCGTGTGTGGGTGCGTCCCATAAGGAAGGGGCTGTTTTTTACATTTTCAATGACCTTTAAGAAGGTTTCTTCCCCGAACCGGTACAGAATGTCGTACAGTTTTTCCGCAAGGGAACTGTATAAGCCCTTAAAGGTTTTCAGATTCAGCCGGTTCCAGGCGCGCAGCACGTTCTGTGCCGGTGCGGCCAGTTTGTCCAGCAAGATCAGTTTCGATTCGTCCACATAATCGCCGGGGGAAAAGGGAAGACAGCTGCCGTCGGTTTCATCCGCGGGGTTGGGCGGTTCCGTCCGCAGGACGTCCGGTGCATGGGGCGAACCTTTATCCGTAACCGGCACTTCGCCTGTTTTCGCATGGGCATAATTGGAATTACAATTATCACTGTTTTTAATTACTAAATTATTACAATTATAATTATTATAATTATAGTCAGCTTGCGTACCGGAAGGTTTGTCACACACAGCGTCACGGGACGCGTCACCGGATTTTGCTTTCCGTTTTGCAACCGCAGTCGCAGCGCGTTTTTTCGCCGGTTTTTTCAACGGTTTTTCTGCGGTTTCCGAACCCGTTTCACCAACGGGCGCCGTTACCGGTTCGGCAGGGTTTTTCATTGCTGCTTCGTTGTCAGTTTCCGTCACCGCTTTGTTGCGTTTTTTTGTCGCCCCCTTGCTGCATTTTTTCGTCGCCGGTTCGGCACCGCAATCTGTCGAAGGCTCGTTCCCGTTTTCTGCCACCAGTTCGGCATGGTTCGATGACGCTGCACAGTCGGCCATTGTATTTCTGGCACGCCAGGCTGCCGTCCGGGCCGCGCCTTTGGCCCGCTGCTCCGCCGTTTTTTCTGCTTTCTGCTGGGCGGCGGCTTTTTTCATCTTATCCTTGCGGAGCAGGGTGATGAAAATCTTGCCGTCTTCTATGGTGATCAGGCCAAACTTCTGCAGGGTTTCAATGGTCCTGGCAACGATAGACGAAGAACAGTGGAAGTACTCGGAAAACTTATCGGCGTCCATGTCCGACGCCGGCATGGAACGGACGCAGCCTTCGGGATCCTTCAGGGCCAGGCCTACCATGCGATGATAATTGCCGGTGATGGCATCGCCATCCGGTTCCATGGAAAGGGTTAACAGGGTGTTGATATCAAAAAACTGATGTAAGACTGATACAGCCATTACAACAATACCTCCAATAGTATGAGTTTGTTATTTCAGCGCGGCGCGCTGATTTTTTTGTGCTGCGTTGTAAACGAACGCATCCTTTGCAAAAAAATAACATTCCGGCCCCGACGTAATTTCACATCGGGACCGGAATGTCAAAAGCAGACAGGTGATGATCTCTCAACTCACATGGCAATCCAGTAAACCGCGCAGGCGGAGCAGGGCTTTGCGCCTTGTCTTCCGTACAAAGCGGGGTGAGCAGCCTAAGCGGGCTGCAATCTCGTTTATGGTTTCCTGACGGAAATAATATGACTGGATCACGGTCTGTTCATTCCGGTTCAGGTGCTGAATCGCGTCCTGTACCGTTTGGGCATATGCGTTCTGCAACAGGCAGGCTTCCGGTTCCCCGTGGGGGGGCGCAGAAGGCGAGCCGGTATCGCCGGAACTGTTTTCGGGCGAGCCGGTATCGGGGGTGAAAGAGGACGCGTCTTCCTTACTGCGCCGGTATTCCATTCGATGAACGCTGTTAATGAGGTCACATTTGATAACCTGCTTGATCAGGGCAGGAATCTCCTCATCGGGAACCCCTCCGGAGTAACTCATAATAAACTCCACTAAGGCAAGAGAGGCAATGCTGCGGACTTCGTCTTTCCCCAGCCAGCCCACAAAATAAGATACCTTGCCAAACTGGTCGACAATCGGCTCCGCGGTGGCACATGTCCGCCGTACAGCCTGCGTGTCTCCCTGTTGGGCAAGGTAAATTTCTTCGTTCCAGGGGAACTTTCTCAATGCTGAAAAATCCACGGAAGGGATTCGCTCCTTTCTTTAAAAATATACTAAATAATTTATTCCGGAATACATGGTTATTATACCATAAATCGCTATAGATGTCCAGCAAAAGCTGTTAAAATTTATTTCACATATTATTCACAATTAAAGTAAAATTTGAGAGTTTCACATAAAAAGTGCAGAATTTATAAAAATAAATTCACACTTTATTCATAATTTCGCAAAAAATTACTTGATTTTTTTAAAAATATGTGAAACTGGCCGATACATTCCAAGTAAATTCCAAGTTATTTAAAATTAAATTTAGAAATTCAGAAAAACATAAAGAATTTTTCACCAGTTTTTTTCAAAAAAATTTTAAAAAAACGGAAAAAATGGTTCCGTTTTTTCGGGCTCGCGGGATTATATAAGTGAAAGGGAAAACAGGAAACAAGGATTCCGGTGACAGCTCGTCTGTCGGTGCAAAATCGTATGGAATTCCTGTAACCTGATCGCAAAAAATATAATCGGCCGCGCAAAAAATAATCAGCGCTGCCGGAAAAACGAAAAGGAGAGAATGAATTATGGTAGTGGAGAACCCTGTTGTGATTACGGAAAATGAATTATTTGAGCTGGCGAAGCAGGCCCGGGGCCGCATCACCGCAATCTATCTGCACTGGACCGCCGGACACTACGGCCAGGTGTTTGACGATTACCACCTGTGCATCGACCAGGACGGTACCGTGTATGCCACCTGCGACGATCTGTGCGAACGCAAGGCGCACACCTGGATGCGGAACAACGGCACCATCGGCATCGCCCTGTGCTGCGGTTACGATGCGGAATGCGAACTGCCTGCCGCCGTCAGCGCCAAGACGGCGTGGGGTGCTACGGGCCCCGGCGAATACCGGGATCCGTATCAGGCCATGGTGGATGGGGGAACGGAACCGCCCACGGCGATTCAGATCGAAGTACTGGCCAAGATCGTGGCCATTCTCTGCAAGACGCTTCGGATTCCCAACAGTTCCGAACGGGTGATGACTCACTGTGAAGCTGCCTTCCGTGACGGTTACGGTCCCGGCAGCGGCGACCCGGAAACCAAATGGGACCTGTGGTTTCTGCCGGACGATGCCCGGCATGGCCGGCTCTTTCCCGGCGGTTTCCTGATCCGCGGCAAAGCGGCGTACTATCTGTGGGATATGAATGAGACCAAGAAAGCGGCGTAGTGATTGCTATGGGGATGAAGATAAGAAGGAGACACAGCCGGGACAGACCGGTTGCGCCGGTGCAACGCATCGGTGATTGTAAATCAGACGGATTTGTTCTGCGGTGAAAATTTTTCTGAGTAACCGCAGTGCAGATACAGCGGGCGCGTGAAGCGGCATGCGGCAGAATCGTAGGGCCTGCAGATGTAAGCCGGGTGAGCGGTAAGACCCGCACGGGGAGCGGAGCAACCTGTCTGCGGCGCAGCGCATCGTTCAGCAATGTGTGGCGGCCGGTTGCGACGTACCCGACATAAATGAAACCTGAAAGGAGGTGAAATACAATGGCAGCTGTGATGAATGTAATTAAACGTACCTTATCCATTTCCATCCTGCGCGGGCAGGACGTGGATGGCAATCCCGTAACCAAAAGCTACGTCTATTCCAATGTGAAACCGGATGTGGAACCGGAGAAACTGCTGGCGGTAGGCAAAGCCCTGGGCGGTCTGTTCGATAATGACATTACCGGACTGAACGTGGTGGAACGGGCCACTCTGGCAGAAGAGTAAAAGACGGAAATCGTTAACCCCTCCTTCCCCCGCGAAGTCTACGGCGGCATCCTGCAAGATTTCTTGCAGTCGCCGCCTAAAAGATTCGCGATGGGGCAAACAAAACGTGTGAAGAATTTGAATGAGTAAGTCAAAAAGGAGGAGAATATGACTTCTGATACCGATCTGGATTTGATCTTTAAGAACGCGACTGGTAAAAAGGTGGTTCTCAACATTGAGGAACCCAAGTCCGGCTTAACGAAGGCGGAAATCGACGCCGCCATGCAGGTAATCGTTGACAGCAATGTTTTCGCTACCAGCGGCGGCGACATCGTGGAAGCCGTGGGCGGCCGTCTGCGTACTACTACGCTGGATCCCATTGCCGCGTGATGAAACGGGGGTCGCGACATGGAGACCACGGAAGTGTTCAGCTTCATTAAAGACTTCGGGTTCCCGGTAGTGCTGAGCTGGTTTTTGCTGGTGCGTATGGAAAACAAACTGGCAAACCTGACGGAGGTCATCGGGGAGCTGAGCTGCAACATCGCCGCCATGCGCGGCGATGTTGTAAAAAAGTAAAAACCGGGCATTGTTTTCACTGCGGTCTGTCAGAAATGGCAGGCCGCAGTTTTTATATTTTTCTTTTATAACACTAAATAGTTTCTAATTTATAAACAATTTTCTTGTTCTTTTGTATTATAATTTAAATGGGGAATTATATGCAGTTGGATATTTTTTCCCTTTGATATTAAAGATAGCATATCACCGGAGGTGGCGTGTGCGATGAAGAAATATATTTCTGTTTTGCTGGCAGAGGAACAAGCGAAGAAACATTACGTACCAAAGATCGGATCGATTGGTATGGTTATCTTTACCGTGCTGTGGGTCGTACTGTCCCTTTTTGCGTTTTATTGCACCGGGGTTGAGGCTGCGGTGCCAAAACCGGAGGAAATCAGCGGGGAATATCATTATTATGCAGAAACTACCGATGGTAATACATTTATTCCTAACGATTCCGGTACCGTAAAAATTGTAGCTCGGGGAAATACATTGTATATGATTGGAGATGAAGAGTATCCGTCAGCTTATAATGCGCAAACGGGTACTGCACGTTGGTCTTTTCACGATGTTTTGCCCAGAACTTTAAGTCTAAGATTCAGCAAAGGCGCTGATGGTAAGGTACACGCTTCTGGAACCTATACTTACGCCAGTAAAACAGGTCATCGATATTCGTATTCTGTTAACGTAACACAAACCCGTTCCCTGGGAAGCGCGCCGGCTGCACCAGCCAATAAACCGCAGCCGAAAAATACTGTTCCGCAGAAGCAGAAAAAATCTGATTCTGCAAAATCAGGTACAAGCCAGCAAAAGAAAACCACAAAGCAATCAGATAGTGACAGTGACAAGCATGATTCGGCAGATAATGACGGACATTCCCAACAGCAAGATTCGGAATATGATGATCGTAACGATCTGCCTGCAACAGATGCCGGTAAAGCGGCTGCGGCGGTAGGAACAGCCCTTGGGGGCGCCCTGTTGGGTGCTGCCGGTGGTGCATTTGGTGGAGCTGCTGGTAGCGCTGCGGGCGGTGCTGCCGGAAGTGCAGGCGGAGGTTATGGCCCAAGCGAGGGCGGTTATGGCCCCGAAGAAGGCGGTTATGGCCCCGAAGAAGGCGGTTATGGCCCGGATGAAGGTGGTTATGGTCCGGAAGAAGGCGGCTATGGTCCGGAAGAGGGCGGTTATGGTCCGCCCGAAGGAGGCTATGGCCCGCCAGAAGGCTTTGGCAATTTAGAAGATGCCGGTGTAGAAAGCAACGAGACTGGTGATGATTTCGAAGATACAGGCGCTGAAACCGAAGAGCCTGGAGCTGAAACCGAAGAGCCTGGAGCTGAAACCGAAGAGCCTGGAGCTGAAACCGAAGAGCCTGGCGATGAATTCGAAGATTCCGGTGATGAAGGCGAAGACTCCGGTGATGAAGGCGAAGACTCCGGTGATGAAGGCGAAGACTCCGGTGATGAAGGCGAAGATTCCGGTGATGAAGGCGAAGATTCCGGTGATGAAGGCGAAGATTCCGGTGATGAAGGCGAAGACTCCGGTGATGAAGGCGAAGACTCCGGTGATGAAGGCGAAGACTCCGGTGATGAAAGCGAAGACTCTGGCAATGAAGACGAAGACCCCGGTGATGAAAGCGAAGATTCCGACGATGAAGGCGAAGACTCCGATGATGATCACGAAGACGCTGGTGAAGAACGCGACGAGTCCGATGATGATTACGAAAACGCCGATGAAGAACGCGACGAGTCCGGTGATGATTACGAAGACGCTGGAGGAGGAAGCGAAGAATCTGGTGAAGATTACGAAGACACCAGCGCGAATCAGGACGACTCCGGCGACGATTACAACGAGCCCGTTACTGATCCCGGAGATGTAAGCGAAGACGGAGAGCAAACGGAAGCAATGGAAACCGCAGAAGAAGAACCTGCAGATGGCAACATGCCAATGGAAGCGCCTCCGGATAATATGAGCGTTGCCGATGACGGCAGTATCCGCATCACAACGCCTGACGGGGAAACCATGGTCTACACCCCGAATGAAGATGGTTCATACAACATCCCGACCAAGACGGAAAGCGGGCTAAAGATAGTTGATTCGGACAGGAATGAGATAGAGCCGGGGCAGACCATGTCAGCGGAGGATGTTCAGTCTACCGCCCAGTGGTTCAAGGACCACGAGGAGGAACAGCGTGCAGAGCGTGCCGCGGAAGACGCGCGGCAGCAGGAAGAACGGGACCGTCTGGCGTCGGAGAATGCCGCATGGCAGGCAGAACAAAGCAGGATCAACAACCAGAAGTCCTGGCTCACTAAGGAACTGGAAGAAGAAAAGGAGTGGAAGGAAAAAAACTACGACCGTTTGCAGCATGTTGAGAAGATGCGTGATAAATACGCCCAAGGTGATAAATCCCTTAGTGAAGATGAATTGAAAAGGGTCATGAAAAAGACCCAATTGAAAAAGAATCAAGCCATCCACATGAGAGAAGGAGGAGAATACGAACAGGAAGCAGCGGAATGGGACAATAAAGTTATAGCCGCAGAGGGAACAAAATTTGTGGTGGATCAGACAGTCAACGCCTATGGTATGCTGACACATGACCCGGTGCTACCCAGAGTATATAACGCCGCAACAAACTACACAGAGACCTTGACAGACGCATACGTGAATAATAAAAGCATGACAAAAGCGTTCGTCAAAGCAACGGTAGACACTACTATCGATTTGGTAGTAGATAAAGGGGAAAATTTCGGTTTCAAGGCTGCCGTTGCCAGTAACACTGTTGGTAGTGGATTAAAACGGGTGAATGATAATCTGTATAATGGCCGGAAACTGACAGATGGCGTCGGTGGCTCGCTGTTGCAAGGCTCGCTGACGGGTCTTGTTTCCGGAGGTGCAAGCACGCTGATCAAAGTGACCAAGGATACGCCTTTGGATATAGAACTTGGCGGCCCCGACCATAGTAAAATTTGGAATCTTTCCAATTTATTCGGCTCAACCCCGGATCCGAAAATTAAGGGTGGCAGCATGGATGCGGATGTACCGACCGGAAAGATGAATACGGATGTGGAGACCGGCGTATCCAAACCGAGAACGACTACGGATATGGATTCTGGCGCACCTAAACCGAGAACGACTGCAGACGCGGATAACGCTGTACCGAAGACGAGAACAGACGCAGACAACAGCGCAACCAAGACAAGAACAGACGCGGACAACACTTCATCCAAGACGAGAACAGACACGGACAACACTACATCCAAGACGAGAACGGACACGGATAACACTACATCCAAGACGAGAACAGACGCGGACAACACTTCGTCCAAGACGAGAACGGACACGGACAACACTGCATCCAAGTCGAGAACAGATACAGAAAACACTACGTCCAAGTCGAGAACGGACACAGAGAACACTTCGTCTAAGACGAGAACGGACACAGAGAACACTTCGTCTAAGACGAGAACGGACACAGAGAACACTACGTCCAAGTCGAGAACGGACACAGAGAACACTACGTCCAAGTCGAGAACGGACACAGATAACACTACGTCCAAGTCGAGAACGGACACAGATAACACTGCATCCAAGTCGAGGACAGACACGGACAACACTACATCCAAGACGAGAACAGACGCGGACAACACTTCATCCAAGACGAGAACAGACGCGGACAACACTTCATCCAAGACGAGAACAGACACGGACAACACTACATCCAAGACGAGAACAGACACGGATAACGCTACATCCAAGACGAGGACAGACGCGGATAACGCTACATCCAAGACGAGGACAGACGCGGATAACAGTTCATCCAAACCGAAAACAGGCGGCGCGGAATCCAAGAAAACAAGTATTGCCGAACGGCGTCTCGGCAAAGGCACGTCCAAGACAAATCAGTCCGAGGCGGATATTAAACAACAGTTAAGCGAAGAATTGCAGGGCCAACGGGCCATGAACGAGGTGCGTAAGCTGCATAAAATCAGTGAGAAGATGGCCTCGATGGAGAAAGCGAACCCGAAGGGTTACCAAAACGATCCGGAGTACCAGAAGCTGTCTGAACAGTTCGATTCTCAGGCCAGGACCGTACGTGAAAATAAACTTTCCATTCAGCGTATGAATCTACTTCAGGGCAAGACGGGCACTGACTTGCGGAGTCGATACAATAAGTCGGATATTGCGTACGAGCAAGAAGTGCTCAGAGAGCGTAATAAATCCCTTGCGGAAGAATACGGGCTGAGCCCTGATCAGATTGGCGATTTTAACGTGACGTCCAAGAGGATAGAGGATAAACTTGCAGGCGGGATGGCCGGTAACGATACGGATACCTCCCCGAACGTAAAAGTGCTCTCTGCCGGGGAAAATGATCCCATCAAGACGGTAGATTTCACACAGGTAGATGGCGATCATCATCTGGCCAGGGCCATTTATAAGGTAGAACACGGACGGTATCCGAAGACAGCGGCAGAATATGACGAGGCCTTGCGGTTGAAGCAGACGCGCGACTTTACGAATGTGAGCGTGCGACCGACCGATACGCACCAATACCGTCATAATCCGGATGCATATATGGGAAGCAGCAAAGGCGATGTGAATAAAGTATTGCATCCGGAGATAAATGGAACGCCGGAGAAAGGCACGGGCGTATATAACGAGATGACGGCCATTAATAAACAGGGTAAACCCTTAAAGCTGCATCATGAGCAATATGCCGAGGCCCAGAGACTAAAGAAGCAATTGGATACAGATACAACGCTGAGCGAAGCCGAAAGAACAGATCTTGGAAAGAGAATCAAAAATTTGAAGAAAGAGTCGGCCAACAACCATTTCGAAAGCGTTCGTACCACTGCGAAAGAGTTTAACGTAATCGAGAAAATAAACCAAGATAACATAAAGAAAGGACTGAAGGATGGACTGAGCAAGGAAGCCAGACAAATCGGCGAGTGGGCCAATAAGGTAGCAAGAGGTGAAATGGATCCTGGCGAATACAAGAGTCGTGTAGAGGAGGCGTTTGGTTCAGAAGAAAACGCGCTGAGGATTGTAGCAAGAGGTTTCAGGGACACTAATTTATAAAGACGGAGTGTCGGGAAGGTTGGTTAGATGAGGTGAGCTATGTACTGTAAGAATTGTTTCCGGCAGTTGCCGGACGGAGCGCGGTTTTGCAAGTATTGCGGACAACCGGTAGCAGCACAGCCGCAGCCCGGACAAAACCAAAAGAGAAATCCGCAGCCGCAACAAAATTATCCGCAGCAAGGTTACGGGCAGCCGCAAAACTATCCACAGCAAGGCGGAAGACAGCAATCCCCGCAACAGAATAGAGGACAGCAGGGGTATGTGCAGCCACAACAAGGCTATCCACAACAACAGGGCTATCCCGAGCAGAATTATCCCCAGCAGGGTTACGGACAACAGCAGGGCTATCCACCCCAAGGTGGAGGGTATCAAGATTATTCGCAACAGGGGTATGGCCAACAGCAAGGATACCCTCAACAAGGTTATGCACAACAAGGATACGGGCAGCAACAGGGCTATGGACAACCACCTGCCGGGGAAAACGTGCCGCCCAGGAAACTGTCCCTGATGGCGCAGATCAAGGCAGGCGTGATGGACATTATCCGTCACCCGGCCAAACTATTGCCGACCATTATTTTGTCGGTGATCTGGATGGTGATTTCTTATCTGATGGCCATGGGCAAAGACACGGCCGTGGTTAAGTGGATTAATACACTGACCTATGCCAGCGGCGGTATGTATGGCGGATCGTTGGGCGCGGCCGGCTGTCATTGTGGGCGGGAAAGAACCCGTTTGCCCGGGACGCAAACGGGCAAAGCCTCATGACCAAGGCAACCAATAAAGGAATGGCAAAAGTCGCCCCGTTCGTCATCGGGTTGGGTGTCAGCCTTGTGCTGTATTATTTCTTCAACGTGACCAGCAGCACCAAGAACGTGATGGTGGGTGTGATGGCGGCCATCGGTACTATTCAGGCGGCCCAGAGCAGTCACGGTATCATCTTTTCCACCGTGTTGTTTATCATTGAAAAAGTTTCCGGCGGACGTACGCCGTCCAGCAGTGCGGTGCGCAACAGTCTGATGGGCGCTACCGCCGGGTTTGCGATTTGCGTACCGCTGACCTATCTGCGTCAGCCGCTGATGATCGTGGCAGCAGGCAGCGCCGTATTGATGCTGGGTATTTTACTGGCGGTACTGGGCCAGCAGAAAAAGCCGGCACAGGCGTAAACGGATTTTTTCCAGATGGGGAGATTATAATTAACAGAAGCGAGGAAGAATGAGTGTTATATTATGCATTGCTTCCACTGCGGTCTGTCAGAAATGGCAGGCCGCAGTTTTTATATAATTAGAAACTCGCTCATTTTTTTGCTAATTTCAGTTAAAACTCGCTCATTTTTTTGCTAATTTCAGTTAAAACTCGCTCATTTTTTTGCGGATTTCAGTTAAAACTCGCTCATTTTTTTGCGGATTTCAGTTAAAACTCGCTCATTTTTTGTATAATAGTATCGAAAGAGGGGGATGATATCGTGCTTTACCTGAAACGGAAGATTCCACATTGGAAGAGGATTTTTTTGTACGCACCAAAAACAGTTTGCTGCCTTTGGAAGTAAAGGCACGGCGTGGTACATCCAAATCGCTTGCTACGTTAATTGCGCTGGAGAAGTATCCGGATATACGATACGGACTTAAAGCAAGTGCGGGGAATATCGGTTTTAGTGATAATATATTGACTTTCCCGTATTTTTGCGTTTTCCTGCTCAAGCGCTTTTTAGATGTATTCGGGTTATAGAAAATGATTCGGGCACTTGTGAAATCTTACGACATTTCTTGCGTTTGTTTTCAAACCGCGCTACAATATCTATGAGGAAATAATGCCCCGGTCGGAAAGAGGTATAGTTTGAAAACAAGATATTTTTGAAAAGGAGGGGGCAGTATGTGTATGGTGAAAACAATACAGATTAACAATCGTACGATAAGGGTTGCCGAAATAAAACAAAAATACATAGAAAATGTAATTGATGCTGCCCGCAAGTGTTCTCTGATTGACCGGGTTATTCTTTTTGGCTCCTGTTTAGAAGAACGCTGCAGCGAATCATCGGATATTGATATTGCTGTGTTTGGTACGCAGACCTCGTACCGCGCTCTAAGTTCAAAGGAGTATGAACGCTTTGCAAGACAGCTTTATTCATTTAATGATTATGCGCAATCGTATGATATCCTTTATTTTAAAACGGGTACAAAGGATAACAGTCCTATCATGGAAGATATAAGAAGGGGGGAGGTGCTCTATGAACGATAAGTCTGCAAATCCTTTTTCTCTGGGACAGATTGAGGCGGATCTTTTTATGGCAAGTGCTGCGATCCAAAAGGCAGAGTCAATGTCGAGTAAGGCCGGTAAATTCTACAGGGGACAGGCGAGTTATCATCTTCAACAGGCTGCAGAAAAACTTATTAAAATTCAAATATATGATTCGGGAGCGCCTTTGAATCACGCCAAGTTGTATCGCCATTCTCTTGATGAATTGATTACATATGCTTTTTCTTTAGGTATTCAACTTATAGTACCAAAGTGGGTGGATAGAAAGAAGTACGTAATTACCAAATGGGAAGCCGAAGGAAGATACGATCTTCATTTTGTTGTGAGAACAGACACATTAAAAAGATGCTATCAAGAGTTATGTAACTGGCTAAAAGGACTGAAAGGTACGAGATAAACATAGTGATTGCTTCCACTGCGGTCTGTCAGAAATGGCAGGCCGCAGTTTTTTGCAACGTCTCTTCCTTTTTCTATAAACATATCATCTTTTTAAAAAACAAAATCTCGGCTTGAAATAATTACTGTTGTACGATACGAAACAAAGGGTACATTTTAATTTTCGATGAAAACGACATTGCGATGTTGATTTCATCGGGAAAATAGGTTATAATTGCATTGCGATGAAAATGACATCGCAATGCATTTTTTATCGAAAAGGGAGAGATGAGCATGTATGTAGAACGTAACAGCGAATCCATGATACGGGAAGTCAGCAAATCGTTTCCCTGCATTGTGTTGTATGGCCCAAGACAGGTCGGAAAGTCTACCACCATTGACCATATATTTGGAGACGCTTTCCGTAAGGTTACACTGGACGATTTAGAGGACCGCAATCTTGCCATCCAAAATCCAAAACTGTTTCTGGAAACATACGGCTGGCCGCTGATTATTGATGAAATCCAAAAAGCGCCTGCTCTGCTTGACGAGATTAAAAAAGTAATTGATGAGCAGCGTCTTGTCTGGGTTAAAAATAATGAAGAAAGACAGCTGATGTATATTTTGACCGGTTCGAACCGGTTTGAATTGCAGCAGGGTATTTCAGATTCTCTTGCCGGACGTTGCGGCGTGATTGACATGGCCTCTTTCTCACAATCGGAAACCTATGGAGCGGAGGGGAAGCTGTTTGATCCGGAGATTGCCCGGCTGTTAAAAAGAGAAAAGGAACTGACAGGAAAGTATCGTACACGACAACAGGTTTTCCGTGATATTTTCCGGGGCGGCATGCCGGATATTGTAACCGGTGTATCCGGGCGGGAGATCTACTTTAAGTCTTATATCAGCACGTACATGGAGAAAGATGTGCGGAAACTGATCAGTGCCGGCAGCGAGCTGCAGTTCCGGAATTTTTTGTCGATAATAGCCTTGCGGACTGCGCAGGAACTGCATTACGACACGATAGCTAACAGCGTCGGGATTGATGTCCGGACTTGTAAAAAATGGATTTCCATTTTGGAAACATCCGGGCTGGTTTATTTATTGCAGCCGTACATGGCGAACATATCCAAACGGATTATAAAAGCACCCAAGCTGTATTTTATGGATACCGGTCTTTGCGCCTACCTCTGCAGGTGGCCGGACGCTGTTATGCTGGAGCAGTGTGCTATGAGCGGTTATTTCTTTGAAACGTTTGTTGTCAGCGAGCTGATAAAGAATTTTTACGTTCATAATAAGGATCCGAAAGAAAGCCTGTTTTACTATCGGGACATAGATCAAAAAGAAATCGACCTGATATACGTGCAGCAAAACGGTATGTATCCGATTGAAATAAAAACGGGCAGCACGCCTAAGAACCCGACAAAAAACTACAGTGTTCTAAAAAAATATAAACTGGAGATTCGGCAGGGACTGGTCATTGACACCTGTGATAAAATGCGTCCGGTCAATGAAGAGGCCTGGTATTATCCTGTAAGTATTTTAGGAATGTGAACCCTGTAATCTGCCGCGATTCATATTTTTAAAAAACGGAATCTCGGTTTGAAATAATTACCGTTTCCCTTTATAATTTAATTATAGAATAAAATATAAGTACCAATAAGTAAAGAGATGAGTCAGGAGGTAATAGTGATGCAGTATTTGGAAACCGTTTTGACAGATTATCCCCGGATCAATGAGCTTAATAATGTGGAGCGCTGCGCCTTTGTTCAGGTAAGCGGAGCAGGCATAACTGTACCCCAATACACATATGCATGCGGCGATAGGCTGTTTATTGCGGAAAAGCTTAAGGATCAGTGGCAGTTGAGGGAGGAAACAGACTTGGCGGCTACGGTATCTGAGCTGCAGGTGCTGGTGGGCAATTCGCCGTTCAGCAATGGAACGTTTAACCTGTTGCTGACGAAACCGGAGACCCTGGCATTGTTCGCATTCATGGATTACTGCCGCTGCCAGTTCCTTGGTGAGATGCTGGACGCATCGCCGTTCAAAGGTATGGCAACGCCGGAAGAAATAGCAGCCAAGGCAGTACTGTCTCTTCCCTACAGCCTGTGCAATATTTTTACCATGAATACGGGGAACACAAACGACAGTGATGTGGCTGAAGGTCTGGCGGGGCTTGCGGAGAAGTCGGTCTGCAAACCGGAGAACGGACAATACGCCCTGCGCAGTGATTTTATGACGCTGGCGCGAGGGCTGGTGGTGGTTAACAGTTCCGCGTTGGTACAGGTATGGGACGGTTCCGGCAGCAGCGTGCGGAACCTGACGGGATATGTTTTGCAGGGAGGCTTGCACGATATTATCATGACCACACTGTACGGCAGCGAAGCGTTCAGGGTGCGCGGCATGAGTTCACAGGATTTGCTGGGCGTGTTTTATAACGCCATGTCTTGTCCGGAGCTGCCGGAGGCGAAAGAGGAACCGGCAAGCGCCGGCCCGGAATTCTGCAAAAACTGCGGTGCGAAGTTGGAACCCGATGTCAGGTTCTGTCCGAACTGCGGGACAAAGGTATAAGATTTAATTCGCGTGTCTTTAAAATAACAGAAATCATGCTGTTGATGAAAGTTGAGTGTGCTTCGTCAAAACTCTCTCAAACTATTTGACGACCGGAAGCAGCTCTTCTCTGTTACTACGAATTATGGAAAGGTGCCTGAAGGAAAATGATTGTGCAAAGAATTCAAGCAGCAAAACGGTTTTTTGCTTCGTTCTTTTGTATGCTCATAGTGTTTCTTTTTATGGCAATGCCGGGTTTGGCTGCTTCCGAAAATAGCAGCGGAGGGGCTTTAACCACCGGCATCGGGAAAACGGTGCGCGTTGGCTGGCATGTGGTTCCGCATTTCATTACAAACAGGAATGGAAGACTCTCCGGTTATTCGTATGATTATCTGTGCAAGCTTGCAGCCTATACCGGATGGACCTATGAGTATGTGCATGGCAATTGGCCTCAGCTGCTGCAGAAGTTAAAAGATGGCGAAATAGACATATTGAGCGATGTTTCCTTTCTGGAAGAACGCACAAAAGACATGCTCTATCCATCGTATCCCATGGGTACCGAGGCGTATTATATTTTTATTGCGCCGGGCAATAAAGATATAACCATGAATGATTTTAGCTCGTTGAACGGAAAACGGGTTGGCGTGACAAAGAACAGTTTCCAGAAGCAGTTGCTCTTGCGATGGATGAAGAGGCATAACGTAGACGCAGAGCTTATAGAACTGTCAAATACCGAACAAGAATCGTTGCTGTTGCTGGGCAAGCAGCTGGATGCTTTTGTCACAATGGATATCTATGGGAATCCGCAAACGGCAATTCCCATTTGTAAGATAGGCTCGTCCGATTTCTATTTTGCCGTAAAGAAAGACCGGTTGGATCTTCTGGCAGAGCTGGACGCAGCGATGAACCGGATACAGGATGAGAATAAACATTTTAACCAGCAGCTCCACGATAAATATCTCCTGAGCGCCAACACAGAACGGTATCTCAATTCCGGGGAAAAAGAGTGGCTTGCCAAACATGGAACCATCCGGGTAGGGTATCAGGACAACTATCTGGCGTTTTGTGCCAGAGATGGAGAAACAGGAGAGCTGACCGGCGCCCTGAAGGATTTTCTGGATTCCGCTTCTGCTGCCTTAGAGAACGTACGTGTGGACTTTAAACCCGTTGCGTATCCCACTGCCGCGGCTGCCATGGAAGCTTTGAAAAAAGGCGAGATTGATTGCGTATTTCCTGCCAATCTTGCGGAATATGACAGTGAAACACTGGGCGTTGTTATGACCCCGGCGCTGATGCGTACGGAGATGGACGCAGTGGTGCGGGCTTCGGAAAAGAAAGAGTTCGTCCGCAAAAAATGGATTACCGTAGCTGTCAATAAGGGTAACACCAACTACGACAGGTTTTTGGCGGAGCATTATCCCGACTGGCACCGGGCGTATTTTACGGATACGCCGGCAGGGCTGGAGGCCGTAGCAAACGGGAGGGCGGACTGTGTTATTATCAGTAACTACCGCTATAACAACATTTCCAAACAGTGCGAAAAATTGCATCTTACTACCGTCTACACCGGTGTGGATATGGATTACTGTTTTGCAGTGCGTAAGGGCGATATTGAACTGTATTCCGTTCTGGCAAGGCTCATCAATGCAGTGCCTGACGCAACGGTTCACAAGGCGCTGACCTATTATTCCACCGAGGATGTGAAGACCAGCTTCCTCGATCTGATCAAAGAGAACCTTGTCATTGTAACGTCTTTGATTTCCCTGGTGCTGCTGGTAATCGTGTTACTGCTCCTGCGAAATCTTAGGGCGGAAAAGAAGATTATTGAGGAGGAACATCTGGTACATGACCTGAATCGGAAAGTATTTGTTGACGCCCTGACTTCTGTTCGGAACAAAGGCGCGTTTACCAACTATGTGAAGGACTTGCAGAAACGGTTGGACCAGGGAGAGAAGATGGATTTTGCCATAGGCGTTTTTGACTGCGATAATCTCAAAATGGTTAACGACCAGAACGGTCATGACAAAGGCGATATTTACATAAAAACTGCCAGCCGGCTGATTTGCCGTGTCTTCCAACACAGCCCGGTTTTCCGGATCGGCGGTGATGAATTTGCGGTCGTTCTGCAGAATGAAGATTTTCAAAACAGAGACGATCTGATCGGTCAGTTTGATTCAGAAAAAAGGAAAGCCATTGTTGCATCCGGGAAAAAATGGGAACAACCACGGGTCGCCATGGGTATAGCGGTGTACGATGCGGAACTGGATGGTTCTGTGGATGATACGATTCGCCGTGCCGATAAAATTATGTATGAGAACAAACGTGTAGGAAAATTGGAATAACATTGTAAGAAGGCTGTGCGGCTTTGGGACTTTGTAACATCGTGGAACAGGCGGGTTGCTAAGTGGGCGGTATTGGTGTTACTATAGAAAAATCTTTCCTTCCGGGCGCCGAAAAAATAAAAAAAGCAGGGTATCGACTGGAATCGTTGGCCAGGATCAAATCATTGGAAGATGAAAGAATAGAATTTATGTGAAGCAAAGCTGGAAAGCATACTGTTTTACCGTAAGCATCTGTCGCTATGCTAAAAGGACCGGGGTACAAACCCCGATTCTTTTTATATCATCAGAATCTCTTTTTAAAAAACGGAATCTCGATTTGAAATAATTACCGTTTCCCTTTATAATTTAATTAGAAAAAAATTGCTTCTGTTCCGAAGAAAAATGCCCAGAGAATTTTGCAAAAGGATTCAGAGATCCGATCAAATAGAAAAGGAGTGCTAACTATGGCGGAATACGATTACAATGCTGCGGATACATGGATGTGCAGTTGTGGTAAGACCAATACGGGTAAGTTTTGCGTAAAGTGCGGCGCACCGCGTCCGGCGGCGCCACCGCCACCTGCGCCTGCTCCCCGGGCGGAATGGGTGTGTACCTGTGGAAAGGTTAATACGGGCAAGTTTTGTGCTAAATGTGGGTCACCGCGTCCGGCGGCAGAACCCAAAAAACCGGCAGGGGCAAGACCTGCGCCCCAGGGCGGAAGGCCTGCACCACAAGGCGTAAAACCGCAGAAACCATCTCGTCCGGCAAACGGCACAGCAGCAACGCCGCCGAGAGTTAGTAAACCTGCCGGTGGGACTGTAGCAGCGCCGCCGAGGGTTAGTAAACCTGCAGGCGGTACTGTAGCGATGCCGCCGAAAGTTAGCAAACCTGCAGGCGGAACTGTAGCGATGCCGCCGAGAGTTAGTAAATCTGCCGGTGGTACTGTAGCGATGCCACCGAGAGTTAGCAAACCTGCCAGTGGTACTGTGGCAACGCCGCCAAAAGTTAGTAAACCTGCAGGCGGAACTGTAGCGATGCCACCGAAAGTTAGCAAACCTGCCGGTGCGACAGTGACGATGCCGTCCCGGAGCAGCAAACCGGCTGCAGAAGCGGTAAGCGCTGTTGCAGCAGCACGTGCGGCGCAAGAGGCTGCAGCACTCAGGGCGGCAGAAGAAGCAGCAGCCCGTCAGACGGCGGAAGCACGCGCAGCACAGGAAGCGGCAGCTCGTATCGTAGCGGAAGAAGCAGCGGCCCGTCAGGCGGCAGAAGCACGGGCGGCCCAGGAGGCAGCAGCGCGCAGGGCAGCAGAAGAAGCGGCGGCCCGCCATGCGGCAGAGACACGTGCAGCACAGGAAGTGGCAGCGCGTATAGCAGCGGAAGAAGCAGCCGCCCGCAAAGCAGCGGAAGCACGCGCAGCTCAGGAGGCAGCGGCCCGTCAGGCAGCAGAAGCGCGTGCGGCTCAGGAAGCGGCAGCGCGCAGAGCGGCGGAAGAAGAAGCGGCCCGCCAGGCGGCAGAAGCACGCGCGGCCCAAGAGGCAGCGGCTCGCAGGGCAGCGGAAGAAGAAGCGGTCCGCCAGGCGGCAGAAGCGCGTGCAGCACAGGAAGCAGCGGCTCGCAGGGCAGCGGAAGAAGAAGAACGCAAGGCGGCGGAAGAAGAAAAAGAACAGGAAGCGGCTAAGGCAGCTGCGGCAATGGAAACCGGTGCAGAAGCTTTGACAGGCCGGGACGCGGAGCCAAAGGCTGTTCAGGAAACTGCAACACAGGAACCGGTGGAAAAAACCGCGGAAGTACCGGAAACACCTCCGGCGCCATCCGATGAGGAAAATGATAACAAAGGCACGATGAAGAAAGCAGCGATTGGTGCGCTGATTCTGCTGTTACTCATCGGCGCGTATTTTATGTTCGGTAAAAAGAAAGAGGCGCCGCCTGCTCCCGATCCGGCAAAGGTTGAGACGAAGGCAGAGACTAAGACCGAAACTAAGACCGAAACCGATAAGCCTGCGGATCCGGCAGCCAAAGAAGCAAAGCTGAAGGAATATGCGGAAGCGGTGAAGGCGGCGAACGAGCAGAAGAAACAAGATGCGGCCGCCAATGAAAAACTGGTCTTCCTGGTTGAGAATGTGCAGCGCAAAGACAACGAACTGGTTATTTCCGGGCATTTCTATAACGGCAAGAAGAACCGGACGATTACCTCGGTAAAATCGATGGAACTGGATATTGTGCTGAGGGATATGGATAAGGAACTGCTGAACGAGAAGAATATTAAATACGCGCAGCCCCTTGCCGGAATACGCATCGAGCCGCTGCAGGATTCCCCTGCGATAACTGTAAATCTGCCGGATAAGGCGCCTGCCGGTGAGTTCAATAATTTTATGGTTACGGCCCATGATGTTCATTGGGAAGGCGTAGGCAACTAAGAGGTAAGAGCAACAGGAGGTCATGCTGCATTGAGTAAAGAGAATAAGCTTGTGCTGGTGCTGGGCGGGGCCCGCAGCGGGAAAAGTGAATTTGCGGAAAAGTTTGTGCTGCATGCGGGCAATCTGTGCGGCTATATTGCTACGGCCGAAATTCTGGACGAGGAAATGGCGGAACGTGTGAAGCTGCACAAAGCCCGCCGGGAAAAACGCTGGATCACCTTTGAAGCTCCCTACGAAGCGGAGAAAATTTTCCCGGAAGCGGGAGAACGTACGGATGCGATTTTATTTGACGATATTACCCTGTACCTGAGTAACATGCTGTATGGAAAAGATGCGCCCCGGGGCACCACGGCGGAAAAAGCCGCTGTGGTACGGCAACGTATGCAGGCGCTGCTGGATGCGGCCAAAGCCTGCGGCAGGACGGTCGTGTTTGTTTCCAATGAAGTTGGAAACGGTATCGTACCGGATAATGCCATGGCCCGGGAATACCGCGATATTTCCGGCTGGGTGAACCAGCAGATCGGGGAGGCGGCCGACCAGGTTTTTTATGTGGTAGCCGGTCAGGCGGTAGATATCAAACGGCTTGCGTTCCGGTTTGAATAAGTTTCTGAATGGAGCAAAAGTTATGTTAGACGATTTATATATATCTTTGCCAAACGAAAACATCCGTAAGGAAGTTCTGAAAGAATGGGCTGCTCTGGCTCCGGGCGAAGATTTTGGCATCCTGCCGGGCCTGACGGCGGATTATCTGATGATGACGGACGGAAGAGGCATCCGGGGACTAAAACCGGTGATGCTGCTCATGTGCGGGGATCACGGTATCTGCAAATACGGCGTCAGCGCCTTTCCCCAGGAAGTGACCCTGCAGATGATCAACGGGTATGGCCGGGGCACGGCAGGCGCCAATGTGATGGCCCGTCATGCCGGTGCGGATATCGTTGTGGTGGACGTGGGGACGAATTTTGACCTGAACGGGTTTTCCCATGTGCGGCAATGCAAGATTGCCTGGGGTACGGAGGATTTTACCCAGGGACCGGCGATGACATATGAGCAGGCTGTTGCGGCGCTGGAAACAGGCATGCGTATGGCTGATGAAGCCATTGACGGCGGCTGCAATCTTTTGGAGACCGGTGAGATGGGAATCGCTAATACAACGTCTACGGCTGCTATCGCCGCAGGCTTTCTGGATCTGCCTGCCGAGCTGACGGTCGGACGGGGCAGCGGCATTAACGATGAACGGCTGAAAATTAAAACGGAAGTGGTCCGCAGGGGACTGGAAGTAAATAAACCGAAACCCGGGGACGGACTGGATGTGTTATGCAAGGTGGGCGGCTACGATCACGCGGGACTGGCCGGTATGATGCTGGCTGGCGCGGCCCGGCATGTTCCCACTATGGTGGACGGGGTGAACGCCACGGCTGCCGCGCTGATTGCGTACGGGATCAATCCCAACTGCGCGAAATATTTGCTGTGCTCGCATCTTTCTTCGGATTTAAGCGCCAAAAAGATGCTGGAAGTACTGCAGCTGAAACCTGTCGTACACGCCGGCATGCGTCTGGGTGAAGGTACCGGCGCTTCGCTGGCCATCAGTATTTTACGTTCGGCGCTGGATACATACAGGGAACTGATTAAGGAGTAACCATGGCGGAAGAAAATTTGAAGACGAAAGGGACGGAAGTGGAAGAGGAAACCGGCTTCTGGAACCGGCTGAATATTCCGTTGCCGGAACGTTCTACGGGTCTTTTCCGTTACATTCGGGATTTTTTTACCTGCCTTGAGTTTTTAACAAGGATACGGATGACCAAACGGGAAGTCTGGTTCCCGGATGACTTTGCCCGTTCCGTGCCGTATTTCCCGCTGGTGGGAGGAATCATGGGCGCGCTGATGTGGGGCGCTGCCCGTGTTGGCGCCCTGGCCGGTTTTTCCGGCAATGTGCTGGGTGTGTTTCTGGTACTGGCGGAATTGTTTTTTATCGGCACGCTGATGTACGACGGGTTCATGGATACGGCGGACGGTGTGTTCAGCGGCCGGACCCGGGAACGGAAGCTGGAGATCATGCAGGACAGTCATGTGGGCGCCAACGCAGTCATCGGCGCTATCATCCTGATCCTGGCCAAAGTTACCCTGCTGGGTTCCTTTCCAACCGCTGTGTTAGGTCCGCTTCTTGTTGCTATGTACGTTGTGACCCGGACGCTGATGGTGTTTTATATTCTGCTGTTTCCCAACGCACGGCCCGGCGGTCTGGGGGAAATGTTCAAAACCGGAGGCAGTCCGGTGTATTTGCCGCTGGCGCTTGTACTGGCGGCGGGCATTCTGTTTTACCTTGGTCCGGTCTGGTGCAGGCTGGCGGTTTTCAGCTGCGTTCCCTGTATGGCCCTTGCCTTTTACCTGAAATGGAATCTGGGCGGTCTGACCGGCGATACCTTTGGCTTTTTAACGGAATGCGGAACTGTGATTGTTTTGTTTTTGGCATATTATTTATTCAGATAATAAACAGTACTTCGGACAGGGCTGATGATTTCTTTTTAGAATGGAATCAGACGCCGGATACTGTGTTGCTTAGAGTTCAGGATATATTGTTTGAGGAAGGCAATTATGCATATTGAAGAACTGATTACGAAAATTCAGCCTTTAAGCAAAGAGATTATCAGGGCGGCGCAGAAACGGTTTGACAACCTGATCAAGCCGGTGGGTTCCCTGGCCCAGTTGGAAAGTATGACCGCGCGGTATGCGGGAATCATCGGTTCTTCGGATAAACAGCTGGTGACAGTTCCGGAGACCCGTCTTCTTTTGCTGTGGGGAGAAGCGAAGCATGCGGCGCAAATTGAGGCGGCCATGCTGCAGAAAAAAGCGCTTTCTGTTTACGCCTCTCATGTCGATGCAACCGTAGTCCCGCTGCTTGTCATCGGGGAAACGTCCTACGATCTGCTGGAAGAAGGCGCCATGCTGGCAGGAGAATATATCGGCGAGGAAAAAGCGGGGCTGATTTGTCTCGGTTCCTGTGAAAACGAGTTAAAACCTGACTGGCAGGACCTGTTGGATGAGGAAGATGGACTGGCCTTTCTGGACAGACTGCAGTGTCCTGTCGTAGCAGCAATGACCGGTGCGATCCTGCAGGCGGCGGGGATGCGCATACCGGTTATGCTGGACGGTGTCGCTACCTGTCTGGCGGCCCTGGCTGCTTCCATGTTTAATCCCTTTGTACTGCAATACTGTTTTGCCGGCGACGAATCAGCGGAAGAAGGCAGCGGACTGCTTTTGGATAAACTGAAACTGCAGGCGCCCTTACGCCTTTCCCTGAACCATTCAGAGGGCGTGGGAGCATTGACCTGTCTGCGCCTGTTTGACGCGGGCATCAAGGCTTATACGGAAATGGAAACCTTCGAAGAGGCCGGCGTGCATAATGAAAAAGAAGATTATTCGTTAAAAGTGCAGGAAGAAAAGAAAAACAACAAAGAAGATACAGAGTGATCAGCGTTTTAATAAGTCATCGTGCGTTTGAAAGTCATCGTGTATTCGTAAGATATTGTATTTACATACATAATCGTGACTTCATAATACATCGAAGGTTACGAAAAGTAATTTGGAAGGGGAAGGCTGCTGTCCAGAGCAGCAAAAGGAGGAGTTTCATGGCTAAACTTTATCTGATTCGTCACGGAGAAACGGATTACAACAACGCGATGCGTTTTCAGGGCCGGACGGATATTCTTCTGAATCAGAAAGGAATCGAACAGGCAGAAAAGGCGGCAGAATTTTTCAGGGATATCCCGTTGCAGGCGATTTATACCAGCAGCCTGAAACGCGCCAGAACCACCGCGGAGATCATCGGTAAGGTGAAGGGGCTTGAACCGCAGGCAACGGATGCGTTGCAGGAGATGAGCTTCGGTATCTGGGAAAACATGAACAGCAAAGATATCCAGAAAAAATATGCCAAAGAATGGAAAGATTTTTTTGCAAGCCCGGCCACGACAACGATTCCCCAGGGGGAATGTATGTTGGATGTGCAGAAACGCGCCTATCCTGTTGTACAGGAAATCCTGGATCAGTATCCGGAAGGCGACGTGGCGTTTGTGGCCCACGGAGGCATTATCCGCGTGTTGATCTGCACCATGCTGGGGTTGGATCTGAACCGTGCCTGGCATGTGCATGTAGGGAATGCTTCCATAACTTGTTTTTATTACTGGGGTAGGTCCTACACGCTGGATTATGCAAACCTGACGCAATATTGACCGGTATGGCATCAAATCAGTCTATAGTATTGATTTAAAAAATTTATGACCGGTCTGATGTCCGAACAGTCCGCTATAGGATTGATTTTCGTATGACTTGACCGGTATGGCGTCCCGATCAGCTGCTAATATTTAGATTTAATTCGTAATATGGCCGCTGAAATACAGAAAACATAATTATTTTCTTTATCACAGACTTTTGTAACGAAAATGTTGTGAATGATATTACAATTATATCAGCATAAATATCAACACTCAGTACTAAAATGATTTAAAAAGTGAATTTTACTAAAATTGTAAGCAATAATATTGCAAATTAGCATTGACAAGTTTTCTTTTTTTGGTATACTTCACTTTAGGATATCTCAAGGCCGGCTTAGTTTATTGTTTCGTTTTGTTTCGTTTTCTCACTTATTTTTCCGAGTGCGTCAATTAGGAAAAAGCGGTACAGTAAGAAGCAAGTTGTTCCTATGGGGTACAAAGGAAAAAGGAGTGACTGAACTATGTTTGAAGACAAGACCCTGAAATGTGTTGAATGCGGTAATGATTTTGTTTTTTCCGCATCAGAACAGGAATTTTATGCGGAGAAAGGTTTTACCAATGAACCGAAACGCTGCTCTTCCTGCCGTGCTGCCCGTAAGGCCCGTATGAACGGGACCCAGCCGCGGGAAATGTTTAAAGCAGTTTGTGCGGAATGCGGTAAAGAGACGGAAGTTCCGTTCCGTCCTTCGGAAGATCGCCCGGTTTATTGCTTTGACTGCTTCAATAAACGTAAAGCAGGACATGATCACGAATAAATTTCTGTGAAAAGTTTTAAGAGACCCTAAGAGACCCATAGTATCCTATCCTAAACCGACTGTTTAACAGGCAGTCGGTTTATTTTTGTTTTATATTGAAGAGAGTTATGATATAATTAAAATTAACTAAGATTACATAAACTGACAGCAAGTTTATTACTCCTGCTTCCATAGCGTTTTTCTGTTGTTTATTGTTTCTGCTGTGTTTTTGTTGTTTCAGGAAAGCAGCCGGTAATTCATGTCTATTTTTGGAAAGGGGTATTTTTATTTTAGAATTTAAAGAAGTCGCGGTAAAAGACCGTGCCCTGTTTGAAACGTACTTAAATAAACCGGAGCATTTCGGCTCAGAATGCGCCTTTACGAATTTGTATATCTGGCGGGATTATTACCGTACGTGGTGGACAGAAATATTTGGCTTTCTGCTGATCAAAGTGGAACTGGAGGGGGAAAGCTATTACTTACAGCCTTTTGGAGGAAAAGACGAAGACCTGCCGCTTCTGGCAAAGGAAATCAGAGAGGCGGAGGGCGGTCCGTTTGAATTCCGCGGCATCTATGAATGTTCGCTGGAACGGTTAAGCTGCCTGAAAGGGGAAGAAGAGTTCCGGGAAAACCGGGACAGTTGGGACTACGTGTACCTGCAGGAGGATCTGGCGACGCTGCGGGGACGCCGCTACCACGGGCAGAAGAATCATTACAATACCTTCAAAAGGGAGAATCCGGATTATGTATTTGAAATGATCAATCCGGAAAATTTTGCCGAGTGTCTGAATTTTGGCGAAGAGTGGTGTAAGGCTCGGATGGAGACGGATCCCAGCATTGTTTGGGAGATCCGCGCGCTGCAGGAAGCGTTTGTGAATTTTGAAGCCCTGGGATTACGGGGCGGGGCGATTCGCGTGAACGGGAAGATCGAGGCGTTCGGTTTTGGCAAGACCATTAACGGGGAAGTCTGCGATGAAAATGTGGAAAAAGCCAATCCCGATATCCGCGGTCTGTATGCGGCGATCCAGACGGAGTGCGCGCAGTATGTCTGGCCTGACATGAAATATATTAACCGGGAAGAAGATATAGGACTGGAAGGACTGCGCAAGGCAAAAGAAGCGCTGCACCCGGCGTTTATGGTGAAGAAGTACAGTCTGCTGGTAAAATAATGTAAACTGTTTGAAACGCAGTGAATACTGTTTGAAAGCAGACGTACTGATTAAGAAAGGGAACACGGCTGTACACCTGCCCGGTTACCGGAAGCGGTTCGGTGTTTTCCGGTTTCGTAGTGTAGAGGAAGTTTATGGATTGCAGAATTGTGACGGAAACAGAGTTGCCGCAGGTTATGGCGCTTTGGGACTATTGTTTTGAAAAAAAAGAAGAACCGTTTTATCAATGGTACTTTCAGGAGTATTGCCTGCAGCATAATCTGGTTGTAGGCGGTTTTTCGGAAGACGACGGGCATCTGCAGAATATGATGCATCTGAATCCGTACAGTATTCTGCTGCGGGGTCAGGAAGAACGCGTCCCGTATATTGTGGGTGTGGCGACGGACCCGGCGGACCGGGGGCGGCATCTGACGGAAGAACTGTTGCAGTCGGCATTCCGTCTGCTGCGTAGAAAAGGATGTGCCTTTGCGTTGCTGATGCCGGCGTATGCAGGGATTTATCAGAAATACGATTTCGCGTTCTGTTACCGCAAGCACGTGTATGAGATGCCGTTGGATAAACTGGTCGTGCCGGTTCCTTCCGGAAATCTGTGGCTGCGGCATTACAGCTCTTTGGAGAAAGAGTTGTTCGAAGGGTTATATGCGGCACTGGCAGAGGGATACAACGGGCTGCCTATTCGTACGGATTTCCAGTGGCGGAAACTGCTGGCCGTACATCAGCTGGAAAAGATGCAGGCGGCGGTGGTGTATCACGGCAGCGAGCCGAGAGGCTATATGTTTTATCATATCGAGGATAAAACATTTTTCATCCAGGAGCTGGTTGCCCTGACGCCGGACGCCAAATGGGCGCTGCTTCGGTACGCCGGGGAACATCAGTCGTCAGCGACAAAGTTTTACTGGGAAGCGATGGAAGACGATTACACCTGGCTGGATTTTCCGGAAGCAGACCGGGCAGGGCGTGTAAAACCGTTTATGATGGCCCGCTGTTTTGATGCGGTGCAGGCACTACAGCGATATGAAGTGCCTGAAGATTGTCCCGACGGGCAGGTTACCCTGTTGCTGCAGGACGAACTGCTGAAGGAAAATAACAGTCTGGTTACGCTGATCGCGGACACGGGCAGCCTGTATCTGGAAAAAGCTGCCGGCGATGCGGATGCGGTGGTTCCCATGGGAGCGTTTACCCAGCTGTATTTCGGGGCGTTTACTTTTACCCAGCTGGTAGAAGCGGGCAAGATCCGGATGCGTTCCTACAGGCCGGAACTGGCGGCGTTCCTTGATGCTTTGTTTCCCAGGTGTGTAAATTTTATTAATGAGTATTATTAATATTTTTCTGTTCACGGAGGCCGGAATATGAGTGAGATCAGACGTATTTATGTAGAGAAGAAGGACGCCTTTGCCGTAGAAGCAAAAGGTTTGCTGGCAGATTTGAAAAACAATTTGTTAATGGACGGATTGGAAAAGGTCCGCGTGCTGGCCCGTTATGACGTGATGGGCCTTACGGATGAAGAATTTTCCCAGGCGTTGCAGTTGGTATTGTCTGAACCGCCAGTGGATACTGTGATGGAAGAACTGGTTCCCGCTGCCGATGAAAAAGTTTTTGCGGTAGAACTGCTGCCCGGCCAATATGACCAGCGGGAAGACTTCGCGGCCCAGTGTATCCAGCTGATCACCCAGAAAGAAAAACCCTTGGTGGCTGCGGCCAAGGTATTTGTGTTCAAAGGAAGCCTGACCGACGATGAATTTGAAAAAGTAAAAAAATATCTGGTGAACCCCATTGAAGCCAGGGAAGCGGCGCTGGATAAACCGGAGACGCTGGAAGATACCTGGGAGGAACCGGCGGATGTGGAACGGATGGAAGGATTTCTGGATCTTTCGGAGGCTGACATTGCCGCCATGCAGAAAAATCTGGGCCTGGCCATGAGCGTGGAAGATCTGCTGTGGATTCAGAAATATTTTAAAGAAGAAGAAAAGCGTGTACCTACCATTACGGAAGTTCGCGTATTAGATACGTACTGGTCCGATCACTGCCGTCACACCACCTTTATGACCAATCTGGACAAGGTGGAAATCGAGCCGGGGTATTACACAAAACCTATTGAAGACGCATTTAAACAATATCTGGCCATCCGTGACAAAGTGTACGGAAAGAAAACCGACCGTCCCATCACCCTGATGGACATGGCCTGTATCGCCACGAAAAAATTAAAGAAAGAAAACAAATTCCCTGACAATGATGACTCTGAAGAGATCAACGCCTGTTCCATTGTTGTGCCTGTGGAAATTGACGGAAAGAAAGAAGACTGGCTGGTTATGTTCAAAAACGAGACCCATAACCATCCCACGGAAATCGAGCCCTTTGGCGGCGCAGCCACCTGTCTGGGCGGCGCCATCCGCGATCCGCTGTCAGGCCGGGCTTATGTGTATCAGGCGATGCGTATCACCGGCGCCGGCGATCCCCGTACGCCCATCGAAAAAACCCTGGCGGGCAAACTGCCCCAGCGCAAGCTGACCATCGGCGCGGCGGCGGGCTATTCTTCCTACGGCAACCAGATCGGTCTGGCTACCGGGCAGGTACAGGAATATTATCACGACCGTTTTGTGGCGAAACGTATGGAAATCGGCGCGGTCATGGGGGCTGCTCCCAAGAGCGCGGTGATCCGGGAACGTCCGGCGGCAGGAGATATCATCATTCTGCTGGGCGGACGCACGGGCCGTGACGGCATCGGCGGGGCAACCGGTTCCTCCAAAGAACATACGGTAGATTCCCTGTCTACCTGCGGCGCGGAAGTGCAGAAAGGGAATCCGCCTACGGAACGGAAGATCCAGCGCCTGTTCCGGAATCCCGAAGTAACGGTGCTGATAAAACGCTGCAATGATTTCGGCGCCGGCGGTGTTTCCGTTGCGATCGGCGAACTGGCGGAAGGGCTGAAGATCAATCTGGACAAAGTAACCAAAAAATATGCCGGTCTGGACGGAACGGAACTGGCGATTTCCGAATCCCAGGAACGCATGGCAGTTGTGATCCGGAAAGAAGACTGGGAAAAATTCGCAAAGTTTGCGGATGAGGAAAACCTGGAAGCCACCATTGTGGCAGAAGTTACGGAGGAACCCCGTCTCGTCATGTACTGGCGGGGGGATAAGATCGTAGATATCTCCCGCGAAAAATATAAGCCGGCTGAATGTGTGCAGCGAAAAAGGCCTGAGCGAACGGTTTGACTCCACCATTGGCAGAGCTACGGTGGAAATGCCCTTTGGCGGAAAATATCAGCTGACGCCGGCGGAAGGTATGGTGGCCCAGATTCCCGTATTGCATGGGCACACCGACGCGGCTTCCCTCATGACCCACGGTTATAATCCGGAAGTGGCCTGCTGGAGCCCGTTCCACGGCGCTATGTATGCGGTTACGCAGTCGCTGGTGAAAGCGGTTGCCTTAGGGGCGAATCCCGACACCATCCGTCTCACGTTGCAGGAATACTTCCAGGGCATGAGAGCCAAAGCGGACTGGGGTCTGCCCTTTGCCGCGCTGTTAGGCGCCAACACGGTACTGAACAGTATGGAGGTTCCGGCGGTAGGCGGTAAAGACAGCATGTCCGGCAGCTTTATGGATTTGCATGTGCCTCCTACGCTGGTATCTTTTGCTGTAAATGTCATTGACGGAAGAAAAGCGGTTTCCAGCGAATTTAAGGAGGCCGGGGACAAAGTCGTGTTCCTGAGCACGCCGTTGCTGGATGGGGATGTACTGGATTTTGCGATACTGCGGAAAAACCTGCGCAGGGTGCATCAGCTGATCCTTGAAGGAAAGATCAAAGCGGCGGCAGCTGTGGAAGAGGGCGGCATCGCTGCGGGTATTACCAAAATGACACTGGGCAACGCATTGGGTTTCCGTTTTGTGAAGCCGTTCCCCCATACAGAAAGCCTGTTTACCCTGCAGCCCGGCGGCATGTTGCTGGAAGTGGCGAAAGATGCCGATCTGGAAGCGCTGTTCGGTGAACTGGACTGCCTGCCGCTGGGTACCGTTACGGACAACGCGGAAATTACGGTCAATGATATTACGCTGGCAAATGCGGAACTGGTAAAAGCCTATACCGAAACACTGGAGCCTATTTTCCCGGCCAAAGCACCGGAATCCGAAACGCCGGAAGATTTGCTTGCGCAACCGTTGTATAAACGGGAGCTTCCCTTAACGGCGCCGGTGAACATCGCCAGACCGAAGGTGTTTATTCCCGTCTTCCCGGGACAGAACTGCGAATACGATACGGCCCGGGCCTTTGATCTGGCAGGGGCGGAAAGTAAGATTTTTATCATCCGCAACCTGACGGCCCAGGCTATCGAAGAAACGATCCAGGCGATGGTGAAGGGGATCCAAGAATCCCAGATCATCATGCTGCCGGGCGGCTTCAGCGCCGGTGATGAGCCGGACGGAAGCGGCAAGTTCATTGCCACCATGTTCCGGAATCCGCGCATCACAGAAGCGGTGAACGATCTGCTGCAGAACCGCGACGGTCTCATGCTGGGTATCTGCAACGGCTTCCAGGCGCTGATCAAATTGGGACTGGTGCCTTACGGTGAGATCCGTCCGCTGGAAGAGAATTCGCCCACGCTGACCTTTAACACCATCGGCCGCCATGTGTCCCAGATGGTTTACACCCGTATTACTTCCAACAAATCACCCTGGCTGAATATGACGGAGCCGGGAGACGTGCATGCCATTGCGGTGTCTCATGGGGAAGGCCGTTTCTATGCGCCGGCCGATACGATCCGCGAATTGTTCCGGAACGGACAGGTGGCTACACAATATGTGGATCTGAAGGGTAATCCCACCATGGCCAGTCCGGAGAACCCCAACGGTTCCCTGTATGCTATTGAAGGTATCACCAGTCCGGACGGACGCATCTTGGGTAAAATGGGTCACAGCGAACGATATATTCCCGGCCTGATGGAAAATATTTACGGTGAAAAAGAACAGCATATTTTTGAAAGCGGCGTGAAGTACTTTAAATAAAGTTCACAATTTAAATTGCAAGCAATTTTGTGTAAAAAGAAAAAACAATCTTGCAAAATCGTGCAAACACGCATGGTTATGGGCTGCGCAAAAAGACGTCACTCAGACGTCTTTTTGTTTTTGTACACTTTTCGCAATTGCAAAGTTCACAAACTTTTGTCAAAAATATGTTATAATAGAAACCGTGGAAAGTAAATTTTGGAGATTCATATTAAAATGCAGTAATGGTTTCGTTGCTTTTACGTGTTCTTTTATGTATCTCAGACTGTTGCAAACAAAAATCTGAGAGGTGTTTTTTAAATGTATTTTAGAAAGTTAGCTACGTTTGTTGCGGCTGCGGCCCTGTCCTGTTTTTCCTTTTCAACAGCTTTCGCTGATTTTGCGGTTGGTGACCGTGGGATGGAAGTTATTGAAATCCAGAAACAGTTGGCTGTACTTCACTACAATGTAGGTGAAATTGACGGGGTGTTCGGGCCGGCTACGGAAAAAGCTGTCAAAGATTTTCAGACAGCCAAGGGTTTAAAAGTTGACGGTATTGTGAATGATGCTACGTATCGCAATCTGTTGAACAAGGAGCTGCCTCCGGATCGTTATGGTAACCATATGATGACCCGTAACATTCTGAAGACCGCATTCAGTATGCTGGGCGTACCGTATTCCTTTGGAGGAATGTCCCCGGGAGGGTTTGACTGCTCCGGTTTTGTATGTTATGTGTATGGCAAAGCCGGTATTTCCCTGCCGCGGATGGCTGATTCCCAGTATTATTCTCTGACCCATATTCCGAGAGCAAATCTGCAGAGCGGTGACCTGGTCTTTTTTGAAACCTACTGCCCGGGTCCTTCCCACGTTGGTATTTACATTGGAGACGGTAAATTTATTCATGCTTCTTCCAGCAAGGGCATTACGGTTTCCGAAGTGTTCACCGGTTACTGGGGAGCCAGATATCTTGGTGCCGGAAGGGCGTATAACTAAAACAGGCGGCATCGCATTATGTTGTGATATGAAACAGGCAAACCGTTTTGGCTTGCCTGTTTTTATTTTCTGTTTGTGTTCTTTTTACATCTATTTTGTAAATCTTTTGTGAGATGAATCGGTTTACTCTGTATTCCGCGTCTTTTATATTGTATAATATGTATGGAAGCAGATTCTCTTATCTGCAGGTTTCCCTTACATAATTTTCATCAACACAGTTGTAACAGGATGATAGACAAACAAAGAAAAGGAGAGAGCTATGTCTAAAATTTTAATTGCCGATGACGAACCCCAGATTCGTGAAATTTTGCGCGTTTATTTTAATAAGGACGGTTTTGTTACAGTGGAGGCCGAAGACGGACAGCAGGCGCTGTCAATGATTGAAAAAGAAAAACCGGACCTGGTATTGCTGGATATCATGATGCCGGTTCTGGATGGTATTACGGCCTGTGAAGAGATTCGTCACCGCTATGATCTTCCCATCATCATGCTTACGGCCAAGGACGAGGATGATGACCGCATCCTGGGTCTGGAAAAAGGCGCGGACGATTATATTACCAAGCCGTTTAACCCCCGTGAAGTCGTAGCGCGTGTTAAGGCGGTGCTGCGCCGTTCCGGCGGTTTTCAGAAGCTGAGTGACAAGCGGAAGATTGAGTTCGAGGGACTTTTCATAGACAGGGAACGGATGCAGGTTACCGCCTGGGGGAATTTGGTTACGTTTACCACGAAAGAGTTCGAACTGTTGTATTATCTGGCCTGTTCGCCCGGTAAAGTTTTTTCCCGCAACCAATTGCTTGAGTCTATCTGGGGTTACACCTATTTTGGAGATACCCGTACGGTAGATACCCATATCAAACGGATCCGGCAGAAACTGGCCATTCCGAAGGATTCTCCCTGGGATATTGAAACGGTCTGGGGCGTAGGCTACAAGTTTGAACTGAAAAACATGCCGGTAGAATCAGACAAAGCATAAAACTGCCAAAACATGCTATTTTGAGGTGAAATGTGAATAAATCCTTAAGTACCCGGCTGATGTACAGTTTCATGACTATTATCGTTATCGTGGTAGTCGGTATCACGGCCGGTACTTCCTATTTAATTGCAGATTACTTTTTTAAAATTAAAGAAGACGAACTGGCCCAGAAAGGCCATGACATGGCAGATACCGTAGAGTACTTTGTTACGAAGGACAACAACCGGTATATGCTGATGCGTTATCTGATTGCGGTAGATCATTTGGTGGGAGCCCGTATCTGGCTTTTTGACAATGAGTACAACTTGCTGGCTGCTTCCAATATTGCGGCAGATGTGGATAGCGCAGGGAAAACGGCTGCAGGCAGTAACGGAGAGGTAGGTACCGGCAAGCCGGACGTTTCTGTTCCTGCGGACCGGATTCCCGTATATGAGTACACGACGCGGCTGGCGGAAGAAATAAAAAGCGGTCAGGTATCCCGTAATGTTAATAAAATCTTAAAAGACATTTACCGCGGCGAGAGCGTGCGTTCCCAGATTTATCATCCGTATTTCAAACAGCAGGTAATTTTGGTAGGCGTACCGTACGGCGATAAATACCATCCCCGTGGCGCGATCCTCATGGCGGAACCGCTGAGCGGGTTTGGCGGCTTTTTGCGGAGCGTGTACATTTTTACAATTATTGTCGGACTGTTAGGTCTGGTGCTCAGTCTCTTCATGGTACGGAAACTTTCACGGCAGATTGTGAAGCCGCTGGTTTCCATGAAAAATGCCACGATTGCCATTGCGAAAGGAAATTATTCCCGCAGGGTGGAAGTGGAAGGCGAAGACGAGGTGGCGGAACTGGGCGATGCAATCAACCATCTGAGCACGGAACTGAGCAATTATTTAGGCAAGCTGGCCCGTATGGAAAAAATACGCCGCGACTTTGTGGCTAATGTTTCCCATGAGCTTCGGACACCGATTACGATTATACGCGGTTATAATGACATTGTCAGCGACAGTCTGGCGGAAGACGATCCCAACAAACGGTATTGCGACCTGATCGGCAGCGAAACAAAACGGCTGGAACGTCTGGTGCGCGGTCTGCTGGATATCAGCCGGCTGCAGTCGGCCGATAAGCTGAAAGTTTCGGATACGCAGCCGCTTCCCCTGACAGAGATCATCCGGAATGTGGCAGAAAAACTGAAAGTGAAAGCAGAACCGAAGCAGATCACACTGAAACTGCAGCTGGAAGAAGATTTGGAGATAATGGGGAACGGCGACCAGATCGTTCAGCTTGTGTTACTGCTGGGCGACAATGCGATCAAGTATTCGCCCCGGGGCAGTTATGTCCGCTATGAGACAAAACAGCTGGCAAACGGTTCCATTGAGATGAGTGTGGTGGATAACGGTCCCGGGATTCCGGAAGAGGACCTGCCGTTTATTTTTGAACGTTTTTATAAAGTGGACAAGTCCCATGCCCATAGTTCGTCTAAAGGAACGGGACTGGGACTGGCCATTGCCAAAGAGATCGTCCGCATGCATGGCGCGCATATTGAAGTCTTTTCACAGGTTAATGTAGGAACCCGGTTTGTTGTAACGTTTCCTTCTGAAGCGGTCATCCGTGAGGAAATCCAATCATGATAGCGGAAATAGTAAATCCCGACTATCGGTTTTCTTCCATTTTAAAAATTACGCCGGAATGGCTGCGCGTTCATAAGTACCGGGCTGTTTTGATGGACATCGATAATACGCTGGCAGCCCGTAACAGTTGGGCAGTACCGGAAAAACATATTGACTGGCTGCAGAAACTGCAGGAGCAGGATATCCGGATCGTACTGGCTTCCAATAACGGAGGAAAACGGATTTCGGCGATTGAAAAGCAACTGACAGAACACGGGCTTCACATCCCGCTGTTGCGATGGGCGGGGAAACCGTTTCCCCGGGCGTATGCCGGTGCCATCCGTCTGCTGGAAGAATCTGCTGCGAAAGAGGGCCGGGCAAAACTTGATTTGGCAAAGGACCCGGGCTGTATTCTGGCAGCCGGGGATCAGTTGTTCACGGATGTGCTGGGGGCTCACTGGTACAATTTGCCGGTTGCCTGGCTGCATCCGCTCTCCCGCAATGATTTTATAGGAACAAAACTCTTACGGTTGTTGGAAAAATGTGTGTCGCGGTACCTGGATAAAAAAGGAATCCTTCCGGAAGAGGATTGCTGAAACGTGAAAATTAATTGAAACAGAAAGCAGGTTTTAACATGAAAATTGCACTGGTCCAGATGGAAATCAAAGAACGAAACTGTGCCGGTAATACGGCCCATGGACTGATGCTTTTAGAGGAAGCGGCGCGGCAGAGCGATCTGGTTATTTTGCCTGAGATCTGGACCACCGGATATTCGCTGGGACATCTGAAAGAAGAAGCGGTCACCCTGGACAGTCCGCTGGTGGAAACCTTATGCGGCATTGCCAGAAAATATAACTGCTCCCTGCTGCCCGGTTCGCTGCCGATTCGGAAAAACGGTCGCATTTACAATATGATTCCTGCCATCAGCAAAAAGGGAGACCTGGTGTATGAATATGGCAAGGCACATCTCTTCGGTATGTTTGAAGAGGAAAAATTCTTTGCACCGGGGGAATCTTTTAACGCATTTGATCTGGACGGAGTGTGTTGCGGCGCTACCATCTGTTATGATTTACGGTTCCCGGAATTTTACCGGTATCTGGCCCTGCAGGGCGCCCGGTTGATTGTCTGCCCGGCAGAATGGCCCACACGGAGGGGAGACGGGTTTGATTTGTTGTCCCGCGCCCGTGCTTTCGAAAATCATGTGTATGTGGCTGCAGTAAACTGCGTCGGTTCTTTTAAGGGCGATCCCTTTTACGGTCACTCCCGCATCATTGATCCCATGAATCATATTGTGGCGGAAGGCGGCGACAAAGAAGAAATCATCTATGCGGATATTGATTTGGATATGGTAACAAAGGTCCGGAAGAATTTGAATGCGCTGACCGATGTTCGTTTTAAAATTATGAAACCGGGTGAATGATCTATGACTATTAGTAAAAAACTTGCTGCACTTTCTCTGGCAGTTTCCCTCAGTCTGTTTTCTGTGACACCTGCCGTGATGGCGGCAAAGGCAGTGCCGAAGGATGTGAATTATCTGTTAGGCATGTATTACGGAAGCGGTTCTGTTTTCCTGTTGCGCGAAGACAAAGGAACGCTGCAGATTGTATATCCGTCAAGTTCTGAAGAAAAAAAGTTCAGTATGGCAAATATTTTCCCGCTGAAAAAAGTTCGGTTTGATTCCTATACGCTGTATGAGGAAGGACCGCTTGTTACAATGGAAGCGCCGGTGCATTTTGAAAGGGATACAGACGGGAACGGGATTGCCTGCAAAATTGGGGGCAAGCGGTTTGCCCGGAACTTTTTCCCGGGTGAAGGAAACAAAGTGTTCCGGGTAGAAATTACCGGAGACTACCAGTCGCTGAAAGACGCGGCGCCCAGGGCCGACATGCCGGCAAAACTGCAGCAGGGAACGGCGGGAAAACTGGTTCGGATCCGATCCGTTATTCCGAATGTTAAGTTTGATCTGCGTTACGCAGGAAACAATAACATTTTCGGTGTTCCCCTGTATAATGCCGGGGAAGCGTTTGCGGAGGCAGAAACGGCCGCTGCGTTGAAAAAAGCATCGGATCTGCTTGCCGCGAAAGGGTACGGCCTTTTGGTGTGGGAAGCCTACCGACCCTGGTATGTTTCCAAACTGGCTGCGGATCTGCTGCCTAAAGATAAAAAAGGCATGATGCCTGCCCCTGATAAAGGGGAAGACCGCAACACCGGACGTGTGGTAGATGTCAGCCTGTATGATCTGGCAACCGGAGAGGCGGTACCCATGATCAGTGATTTTGATGAAGTGTCTGTCCGGCAGTTACCGGATTTTTCAGGCGGTACGGAACAGCAGCGCTTCTTGCGGGATATGCTGGTTTCTGTAATGACGGAATGCGGCTTTACCCAGGGGAAAGAAGAATGGTGGCATTTTACGTTGGGGGATACAAAAGGCTGGCAGCATTTAAATATTCCCTATGGGCAGATTATGTAATTTGTGCTACAATATGTGACGTATGTAATTTTAATTATTTTGCAGAGGAGAAACAGCGATGACAGTATATGATTGTGCTAATGAACTGGCAAGGGAGATGCGTGCGACACGTGAATTTGCCGTTTTGAAAGAAGCAAAAGAAAAATTATCGGTTGAACCGGATACCAAAGCGCTGGTCAACAAGTTCATGCAGCTGGGTCAGGAAGTGGAAATTGCCCGGTATCAGAAAAAGGAAATCCCGGCAGAAAAAGAAGCGCAGTTCAATGATATGATGCGTACCCTCAGCCTGAATCCGCTGGCGATGAATTACCTGAACGCGTTCCAGCGTTTTCAGTTAATGTTTCAGGACGTATCGAAGACTATTACGGATGTCGTGAAGGAAGTAGCTGAATAATATGCTGACACAGGAAACGGTTTCACGTTTAAAATCAGAAATTGCAGGACAGGTTCGGTTTGATGAATCTATGTCCCTTCACACATCATTTCATATCGGCGGGCCTGCCGATGCATTGGTAATTCCTGCAGATAGGGAAGATGTGCGAAAGGTGTTGCGTATTGCGCGGGAAGAAAAAACGCCGCTCACGGTTGTGGGCAACGGGTCCAACCTTCTGGTGCGGGACAAAGGAATACGCGGTATCGTGCTGAAGCTTGGCAACGCACTGAAACACTGGGAACAAAATGATGGCAGGTTCGTTTTCGGCAGCGGCGTTTCGCTGGCCCAATGCTGCCGGATCATCGGGGACGCCGGCTACACGGGCATGGAATTTGCCGTCGGCATACCGGGAAGTCTCGGAGGCGCGGTCTATATGAATGCCGGCGCTTACGACGGGGAAATGAAGGACGCGGTGGTGTCCGTACAGGTTATGACACGGTCGGGGGACGTTAAAACCCTCTCCCGTGATGACCTGCAGTTTGCCTATCGTCATTCTGCTTTACAGGATTCCGATGTCATCGTTCTGGAAGCAGAGCTGCTGGTGAAACCGGGAGATAAAGCCGCGATTCAGGCGAAGATGGATGATTTCAGCCAGCGCCGTATCAGCAAACAACCGCTGGATGTTCCCAGCGCAGGCAGTACTTTCAAACGTCCGGAGGGCCGGTTTGTAGGACAGATGGTAGAAGAATCCGGATTAAAAGGGTTCCGAATCGGCGGTGCAGAAGTATCGGTAAAGCACGCCGGGTTTATTGTCAATGTGGATCACGCTACAGCATCTGACGTGCTGCAGCTGATTGAATACATCCAGAAGAAGATTTTGGAGAATTATAATGTACAGTTAATACCTGAAGTTTTGGTATTGGGAGAAGTATGACAAATATTTATGATTTAATCAATGATTTATATACGGATGATGAGGGGTGGAATACCGTACTGGAGTTCCGGTATGCAGATCAGTTTCTGCGGATGGAAGCGTTCCGGGGTGCAACAGACGACGAGTTAATGGATATCTGGCAGCAGGTAATGTATCTGATGATCTATTGCGGCAACACTTCCTATAGAATCGGCGACATGACCTGTGAGGATTTCATTTACTGTATCAGCTGGTGCCAGCGGAATATCGGCGATTTTGAGCTGGATTACGAAGGCGTGGACTTTTTCCTGTCGGTAATCCAGCGGCTGCTTACGTTTTTAAAACAGAAACGGGCCATCAGCAATGATACGGCGGCGGCTAAGTGCCGGTTAAAACTGTTGGGGCCGGATGGCAGCCTGTTGCTCTTCCGGAAAGACGGATCCCTTCCGGAAGAATATGACAGATACAGGACAAACCAGGAACCTGATCTGGAAGCCAAGGTCTTCATGCAGTTAGGACAGAAGCTTAGCACGCTGTCTGACATGATGCAGAAATTTTTTGGCGAACCCCGTTTCAGTCTGGACAGACGGCGGGCCAGTTACGCTTATTTTGGGGTGGATGCGGAACCGGAATTTGATTCGGACAGACCGGAGCTTTTGGCAGCCTTTTGGGAATATTTTATTTTTGATTATCATTTGAGAGATACGGACGAAAGAGGCATTGACCACTTTTATGAGTATTACAGGAAACATCCTGATCCCAAATACGGCAAACGTAACAAAGCCCTGATCGAATTACTGGCGTCGATGCAGAAAATCCAGCTGATGGTTTTTACCATTGAAAAGGAGGAAACTGACGGGTGGTTCAGTTGCAGGGACTTCTTTACGGGAAGCATATCCGAATTGAGCCTGCCTGTGGATGAAACGGTGGATACCCGGGATCTTTTATGTATCGCCCATGTTTTTGAAGACGGTAACCTGATTACTGACTACCTGCGCAGCATCAAGATTGCGCCCTTAGGGCTGAAAACACTTCATAACCGCCTGGCGAAATTTCTTGCTTATTACAGGGTTGCCAATCCTCTTGCGGACTGGGAACAGTTCGTGAAAGACAACCCGGCGCTGGTTACTCATTTGGTTGCCTCTGCAGGGGCTACGGACATGCTTAGTAAGCCGATGCACTTTCCTGCAAAGGAGTTGGATTATAAGCCGGCTGCCGTTAAAAAAGAAAATGCTGTCTGCCAGTTTCTCCTGCAATTTGGAAAACTGTTGCATTTGTCATGGCAGGACAGGAAAAACCTGTCGCAGATGTGGAGCGATTTTTATGCGCTGCGTCCCGTTTCCTGTTTCAGTGATCAGGATTTTATGATCTGGACCCTTGCAATACTTGATAATTATATGAAGATCACCAAAACATATCTGATGGATGTTGCGCCGTATGCAGAACAGGTGCATATTGATAGCAATCGTGTTGCGAAACGAAGCGAAATCATTCAGGATGTATTGCACCTGAAACCGTTCGATTCGCGATATATCAGTGAAGACGGTCTCATCAATATGGCTTTTTCATAAGGAGGATGACCCATGTTATGTAAATTCTGTCAGCATGAGTTTGATGACAGTCTTACAGAATGTCCCTATTGCCACAAACAGGTTGACTTTGAACCGAAAAGCCTGACAAGGGAAGAACGGGACAACTTCGCCGGAACAACCATAGAAATGGAAGGAAATCCCGGCGAAGAAGGTTATACAAAACGTGCTGAATATCAGGAAAAAGACAGTTATTATCAACAGGATGACGTGTACCAGCGGGCGGATAAATCCAATGAAGACAACGGCAATTCATCCGGATTTAAAGTGTATCGCATGGGCGGCGGACTGCTGACATGGATTATCTTTGCCCTGATTGTGCTGGGTATCATCTTTTTCATTCTTCCTGCATTTCTGTTTGTAGGTATTATCGGTGCGGTGGCTACCACGATTATCCTCTTCGTGCTGCGATTGTTTCACTGATTGAGATTTTGTTGTTTTTTTTATTTTTACTTGTCGGACGTTTGTCAGAATGGAGGTTTTTATGAAAAATCGTTTTTGCGAAATGTTAGGAATCCGCTATCCGATCATCCAGGGCGGCATGGCCTGGAGCAGTGACGGAACACTGGCTGCTGCCGTATCCAATGCGGGCGGCGCCGGTATTATCGGTACAGGAGGCCGTACCACGGAGTGGGTAGAAGAAGAAATTAAAAAGGCGAAGAGCCTGACGGACAAGCCTTTTGGCGTAAACCTGATGCTGATGGCTCCGAATGTAAAGGAAATTGCTGATGTTGTCTACAGGGAAAAGGTAGCATTCGTCACCACCGGCGCCGGCAGCCCGGTACCCTGGATCGAACCGATGCACAAAGCCGGAATCAAAGTGATTCCCGTAGTACCTAATGTAAAACTGGCAAAACGGATTGCAACTTCCGGAGCGGACGCAATGGTAATCGAAGGCATGGAGGGCGGCGGACATATCGGAACCCTGACAACGATGGCCTTGCTTTCCAATGTGCTTAAAGATAAGTATCCCATACCTGTACTTGCGGCAGGAGGTATTTCTGACGGACGCGCAATGGCTGCAGCCCTGCTGATGGGCGCAGACGGCGTGCAGATGGGCTCCCGGTTCCTTGTGACAACAGAATGCCCCATTCACGAGAAAACAAAAGAAATGATTGTGAAGGCAACCGATACGGACTGCGTGGTAACCGGTTATTCAAGAAATATGGGCGTACGGTGTCTGAAGAATGCTTTTACGCAGAAATATCTTGAAGCAGAAACAAGCGGCGCGCCCAAAGAGAAACTGATGGAACTGGGCACGGGAACTTCCCGTATGGGCATGAAGGAAGGCGACATCGAAAATGGCAGTGTCATGGTAGGTGAGAGCCTGAACGTGTTGAATGAAGTATTGCCCTGCAAAGATGTAATCGAAAAGATCATGGCGGACGCAAAAGCAACGCTGGCTAATGCGACTTCTATTGAATTGTAATTTGTGTTAGAAATGTAATCTGTTTAGAAATGTAATTTGTGTCAGAAACATAAACAGAATATTACACGAATTCGGATCATACGCTGTGATTCCATAATAAAAACAGACCGGAGCATCCTCTCTGCAATGTACCGGCAATTCATCGCGCGAATTGCGGTAAAGAGACAGGCTCCGGTCTTCTGTTTTGTTTGTGCGAATCAGCTCCTTCTTGTCAGGGCCGTACCTGAGGCTTAAACACCGGGGCGGCAGCCGGACTGTGGGAACGCGAACTGTTGTCAGATTTATTTTGAATTTTGGTTTCTTCGGTTGGAATCTGTTGGTTTGGCGCTGTTTTGGTTTCTTCGGTTGGGATATGTTGTTTTGGTGTCGGTTTTGTTTCTTCGGTTGGAATATGTTTTTTTGATTCCGTTTTTGTTTCAATTTGTTTGCTTCTATTCTCTTTGTGTTTATTCTCTTTCGGAAGCTTTACCTGCTTGTCGTCCGGGGTGATGATCTGGACTTTTGCATTCTTTCGGCCGAACTGCAGGGCTTTTTTATGGGATTCCATAAAAATATCTACATGCCGGTTGTATTTTGGATTCATTCGGTCCTGCACGACGTATTTATGGCCTTCATAAATGATGACGCTTCCCATCGGCACAAAATTAGCCGCACAGGTGTATCCTTCTTTGGCTCTGGCGCCGCTGGCGGTAGTCCGGGACCCGGTTTCGTGCGGAGTATAGGCAGACATGGACACCGTTGTCCAGAAAACAGCGGCCAGGGATATCCCGCGATACAATGAATTCATAGATACCTCATTTCACAAACTCTGTGTTTTCACCACAATTAAAATAACCGTTCCTGCACCAACAGTTTTTCCTTCAAGGATTTATATTCCAACGAATAATACGTGGTCAGCTGCGCTTCCCGGTAATCGGTACCGAAGGCTCTTTTGCTTAAGCTAAGGATTGGCGGAGCCTGAATGCGTTTGGCAACCGCAAGCCCGGTAAACAATCCGTACCATCGCTCCAGATCCTTGCAAAAGGCAGCGTGGGTGTGAAAAATTTGAGAGAGGATACCCGCTCTGCAGCCTAAAAACGCTTCCAAATCGTGATGGATATAGTGCTTGAGGATTTCTGCAGGGGAGGACGTGTCCCATTTTTCAACAAAAGCACGCAGCAGATAATCGTGATATTCGTAAACCAGCGGATCGCCGCCGTTTCCTACCGTCTGTTCCTGTGACAGTTCAGCGCTGGGACGGATCGTGAAAATCTGTTCCGGAATTACGTTTCGTTTAAATACAGATTCATTAAGATATTTTCCCAGGGCATAGACCTGATGCTTCCATAAATCACCCAGCGGGCAGAACAAGCCGATCAGGTCTCCGTAAAATGTGCCATAACCGACCGTAATTTCTGCTTTGTTGGCATTACAGCTGATACCACCCTTAAATGCAGCGGAAAAACCGGCCAAAATCCGGGAGCCGCGATCACGGGCCTGGATGTTTTCGTACATGAGGCCGGTCAGTTCCACTTTAAAATCGCGGTTGGTTGTGTAATTATGGATCGGCGTGTACAACTGTTCAACCGTGTGTGAAACACTTTCGTTAATAGGGGTAATGGTGTAGCAGCAGCCAAGATTTTCTGCCAGATTCTGCGCCAGATTCTTGGTCAGTTCGGAATTATAACGGCTGGGCATGTTTACAAGCAATACCTGATGCGGTCCCAGAATATCGGTAAACAGGGCGGCAGTAACAGCAGAATCAATGCCGCCGGAAGCACCCAGTACCATACGTTTGATTCCGGTTTGTTGAAGAAAACGCGATGTTCCGTAACGAATGGTTTTATATAAGATTTCCGCGTCGTCGTCTTCTGTGGTGATCAGTTCATCTTGCGCTGCATAAGCCCGTATTTTATCGTGTTCCCTGTCCCAGGAAAATGTCAGCAGTTTTTCTTCAAACATGGGCGCTGCCGCCTTGACCATTCCATCCGGGCCGTATACGCAACTCTGTCCGTCAAAGGTATAAATGTTTTTACCTGTGTTCTGTATACCTGTATTATTACAGTAGATAACAGGAAGCTGCAATTCCTTTGCCTGGCTGCCAAACAATGCGTGCCGTTTGCTGTTTTTACCCAAGGTAAAAGGTGAATTGGAAAGATTACATAATATATCAGCGCCGCTCTGTTTTAACATGACAGGTACGTTTATGGGATAATTGTCAGTCCAGCCATCTTCACAGAGAAGCAAACCCATCTTATACTCCTGGCCGTGTAATGTTACTGTTACCAATCCCATTCCGTTTTTCAGAGAAACGCGTTTGTCTTTCAGCAGCGTTTCCTGCCCTGAGAAATATCTGGGGTCGTCGAACAGTCGGTAAGCAGGAAGGGATGTTTTCGCAACATAATCCAGGCCCTGTTCTGTTGCAATCAGTTTTCCGTCCTGTGCGGTAAAGGCAGCGTTGTATTTACGCACATGGCCGTCTTTGTTTTTCCGTTTCCAGTCGACAGCTACATTGCCGAAAACAACAGTGATTCCCTGTGTTGCGGCAATGACCTGTTGCCCGTAAGCCTCACAGTCTTTCAGGAACGCACTCTGTTCCCACAGGTCACCGATCAGGGATCCGGGAACAGCCATTTCGGGAAACAGAAGGATATCAACCTTATCATTTTTCGCCAGACCAATCAACTGCAACATTTTTTGAGTATTCAAGTCCGGACGTCCGGCGATAATTTCCATTTGTCCGCAGGCAATTTTTAACGCCATTTTCCGCGCCTCTTTCTGTAAAATATATAAGCGATACAATTCCAATTATTATATGTAATTGTAACAGGAAAAACCGGTTTTGAAAAATAAAAATAAAGTAATTTAAGGAAATGTGCTAACAAATTTTACAATATTTAATGTTTTCTCCGTTAATTATAACAGAGATATTTGCGTTTTTCCACATTTTAGTTTACTATATATAATCGCAGGAGGATTTATTTGTGAAAAAAATAAAGAAAACAAATGCAGCCCGTATCCTGGATGATTTAAAGATTCAGTACGAATTAAAAACATATCCTGTAGATGAAGAACATCTGGACGCCGTTCATGTGGCAAAGGAAGTTGGCATGCCGCCGGAACAGGTGTTTAAAACGCTGTGTGTACGCGGCGACAAAACAGGCGTACTGTTTGCTGTAATTCCGGGAAACGGGGAACTGGACTTAAAAGCGCTTGCCAGAGCCAGCGGGAACAAGAGCTGTGAAATGGTCCATCTGAAAGAAGTTTTGCCCCTGACCGGCTATATCCGTGGAGGCTGTTCGCCTCTGGGAGCAAAGAAAGAATATCCGGTCTTTATGGATGAAACATGCCGGCTGTTTGACCGAATTGCCATCAGCGCAGGTATGCGCGGTATGCAGATTCTGGCCGGCCCCGAAGATCTGGTCAGGGCGACCCGTGCCACAGTAGTTTTGCTGACAATGTAAAGGAGAAGAAAAAATGTTATTTGTGAGTACAAGAGGGCAGACTGGAAAGGTTTCTGCTGCCCACGCAATTAAAGAAGGCCTGGCCGGTGACGGCGGATTATTTGTGCCTCAGTCTTTTCCGTACTTTTCCCTGGAGACGATTCTGGGTATGCATGCATTGCCCTACGAACAGTTCGCCGCCAAAATACTGAGTTATTTTCTTACGGACTACACTGCAGACGAGCTGACAGAATGCGCTGCGGCAGCCTATGCTTCCGGGAAGTTCGGATCAGATCCCGCACCGCTCCGTAAGGTTGGGGAACGCACGGATGTACTGGAATTATGGCATGGTCCCACCATGGCATTTAAGGATATTGCATTACAGATTCTGCCGCATCTTATGACAAAAGCCCAGGAAAAAACCGGCTCCGACACAAGAATCGTCATCCTGGCCGCTACGTCCGGAGATACCGGAAAAGCTGCGTTAGAAGGTTTTGAAGATGTACCGGGCACGGAAATCATTGTCTTTTATCCGGAAAACGGCGTAAGTCCTGTACAGAAATTACAGATGGTGACACAGCCGGGAAAAAACACGAAAGTATTCGGTATCCGCGGCAACTTTGATGATGCGCAGCGGGGCGTAAAAGATATTTTCAGTGATGAGTCGCTGGAAAATGAACTGAAAGACTGCGGCTGGGTATTTTCTTCGGCGAACTCCATCAACTGGGGAAGACTGGCTCCGCAGATTACCTATTATTTTAAAGCGTATGCGGACGCGGTTGCCAGTGAACGCATTAAACCGGGTGAACGAATTATTTTTGCTGTTCCCACCGGGAACTTCGGCGATATACTGGCAGGCTATTACGCGAAGAAAATGGGACTGCCGGTAAAACAGTTTATTTGTGCATCCAACTCGAATAATGTGCTTACGGATTTTGTCAACACCGGCGTTTATGACAAGAACCGCGTACTGAATAAAACCGTTTCGCCTTCCATGGATATTTTGGTTTCCAGTAATCTGGAACGCCTGTTGTTTGATCTGACGGAAAACGATGCTGCGCAGGTTGCAGCCTGGATGAAGCAGTTAAATACCGTTGGGAAATACCAGGTTTCCAAAGATGTGGCGGAGCAGGTGCGTGAACTGTTTTTTGCTGCCTGGATCGACGAACAGGAAACGGTTGACGCTATAGGGCGGGTCCACAATGATTTTGAGTATTTGATTGACCCGCATACGGCTGTGGCCTGGCGGGCTGCTGAAAAATACCGTCTGCTGAGCGGAGATGACAGCTATATTGTTGTACTGTCTACTGCCAGTCCCTTTAAATTCTGCAAAACGGTTCTGGAAGGCATCGGCAAGTCGGCCGGACTAAATGAAAACGATCCGTTTGAAGCAGCGCACCGGCTTGCGGAAGAAACAGAAAGTATGGTGCCTGCGCAGGTTACTGCCCTTGAATCGATGCCCATCCTGCACAAAGACGTTATTGCAGCGGAAGAGATGGCACAGTACATTAAAAAGACGCTGGAAATCATAAAATAAAATATTTTGATATGTTATTAAAAAAGTCTTGCCTGATGGCAGCGACTGTGCTATAATACTTCAAGTGTTTCAATACACACGCAGTCGGATGGGTACTGTCCGCGCAAGCGGTGAGCCCGAATACAAAGAAGGCTGCGGAGGAAAAAACAGGAGGAAAAAAAACATGAGCACAATTATTTCCATGAAACAGCTGCTGGAAGCCGGCGTACATTTCGGTCATCAGACCCGCCGCTGGAATCCCAAAATGGCGAAGTACATCTTCACCGAACGTAACGGTATCTACATCATTGATCTGCAGAAGACCGTTAAAAAAGTTGACGAAGCGTACAACTTCATTCGTGAGACTGCGCAGAACGGCGGCAACATTCTGTTCGTCGGCACCAAAAAGCAGGCGCAGGAAGCCATGCGTGAAGAAGCGATCCGTTGCAACCAGTACTATGTAAATGAACGCTGGCTGGGCGGCATGATGACCAACTTCAAAACCATTCAGAAGCGCGTAGCCCGTCTGCGTCAGCTGGAAAAGATGGAAGAAGACGGAACCTTCGACGTACTGCCGAAAAAAGAAGTGCTGGGTCTGCGTCATGAAATGGAAAAACTGAACAAGAACCTGGGCGGTATCAAAGAGATGAAAAAACTGCCGGCAGCCCTGTTCGTAGTCGATCCCCGCAAAGAACACATTGCTGTTCTGGAAGCCCGCAAGCTGAATATTCCTATCGTAGCAACGGTTGATACCAACTGCGATCCGGATGAAGTGGATTATGTAATTCCGGCAAACGATGACGCAATCCGCGCCGTACGTTTACTGGCCAGCAAGATGGCTGA
>ONAV01000026.1 GCA_900315925.1 uncultured Selenomonadales bacterium
CTGTTCACCCTGACGCCTGAAGAAACAAAGAAAACCCTGTCTTCCATTGCCTCCAATGCATCGGCGAAGAGTATGGCTTTGGCCCAGCGCAGTACGGTGGTCCAGCATCTGCTGTCTTCCCGGCTGAAAGACGCGTTTACGGCGAAGGAGACGAAAGCCAATATTCCCCTGCAGCATCTGGATGACAGCAGCGATGAGGGGGTGCCGGTTACCCTGCGGACCCTGGAACCGGCAGACAACGATATCTGGCTGAAGTTCGGCAAGAACTGGGGGGATATGCGGAACGATACGGATTACCACAGCACCGCGACTTTGTTAGGCTGGGACAAAGCTTACGGCAAAAACTGGCGTGCCGGCGTGTTCGCCGGGTACAGTAAAACCAGTTTTTCCGACAACACCGCCAGCAATGAACTGCGGGATGTGCGGTTCGGTTTGTACGGCGGATACAGCAAAGGCAGGAGTGAAGGCCTGGTGTATCTGGACTATGGCTGGCTGCGTAACAAACTGCGCCGTGGCATTACCAATCTGGGTCTGACGGCGGGGGCAGATTACCACAGCCGCATTCTGGAATTGGGCGGGGAGTACCTGTACGATCTGCAGGCGGAGAAAAACGTGCCCTGGCATGTGCGTCCCTATGTGAACGCGCAGCTGTCAAGATTATGGCAGAACAGCTACAGCGAAGACGGGGCCGGCGTATTCGGACAGGTGGTAGACAGTAAGCAAAATAATTACTTCGGCATGGGCGCCGGGGTAGAGTTCAAACGCTATCTGGCCGGGGGAAGCTATGCCATCCGGGCCGGGGTGAAGCACGCCTTTGCGGGGGCGGAACCGAAACTGCGGTACAGTTATATGGGCGATGCGGCCAACACCTATGACATGCGGAACGTGCAGGACAAAACCCATTTTGTGCTGTCCGTCGGCGGGGAGGCCGAAGTAGCCAAAGGCTGGACGGTAGGAGGCGACGCAACCTTCCAACGTGGAAGTCACGACAAGGACTGGTCGTGCAGTATTACCGTAAAGAGAATGTGGTGAAAATATTGTTGAATTCAGACTGGACGCCGCTTTTAATGAAGTGGTACGACAAATACAAACGGACGCTTCCCTGGCGGACGGAATCGCCCCGTGACCCGTACAAGGTGTGGGTCTCGGAGATCATGCTGCAACAGACAAGGGTGGAAGCGGTAAAATCCTATTATACAAACTGGATGGAACACTTCCCGGATATTCCCACACTGGCTGCTGCGGAAGAAGAAGATGTGGTGCGGCAGTGGCAGGGGCTGGGTTATTACAGCCGCGCCCGGAACCTGCACACGGCGGTGCGGGAGGTCATGGAGCATTACGGCGGCAAGGTGCCGGAAACCAGGGAAGAGATACGCAAACTGAAAGGCATCGGCGACTACACAGCAGGCGCTATCCTCAGCATGGCCTACGGCAAGCGGGAAACCGCGGTGGACGGAAACGTACTCCGGGTGTTTGCACGCATTTATAATATGGAAGACAACATTCTTTCCGCCAAGGTGAAAAAAGAAATTACGGAGCTGGTAAAAACCCGGCAGGATGCCACACGTCCCGGCGATTTCAATGAGGCGTTGATGGACTTGGGCGCTACTGTTTGTATTCCGGGGCAGCCCCGCTGTGAAGTGTGCCCGCTGGTTAGGGTGTGTCTGGCGAAAAAGGCAGGGAAGGAAAATGAGATTCCCCTGCGGATCACGAAGAAGGAAGTTCCGGTGGAACCCATTACGGCGTTTGTGGTGAAACGGAAACAGGAAGAAGCGGTGCAGGATAAACCGATACAGGATAAAACGATGCAATCGTGCTGCAATAGTTGCAAAGAACAGGCAGACATTCCGACAGAGGCTGCAACATTTTACCTTCTTCATCAGCGTCCGCCCAAAGGGTTGCTGGCAGGCATGTGGGAATTCCCCAACTGTCCGGGAGAAGGTGAGCAGGGAAGGGAAGCGCTGACTGCTTTGCTGTCGGGAATGGGAGTCGCTGTCGGAAACATCTCCCAAAGGGTCCGGAAGATCCGGCATGTCTTTTCTCATAAAATCTGGCAGATGGAGGTTTATACAGCAGAGGCAGCGACGGTAACAGGTGAATGTGCGCAGGCAACTGCTGCGAAGCAATCCCGCAAAACGGATCCGGAAGATCGTGTTGCAACCGTTTCGGATGCGGCAACACTTCCGAACGACTGGCGCTGGGTTCCGGTGGCAGAACTGGAGGATTATAACCTGGCGGGACCCCATAACCGTATCCTTCGGGACGGGAACGAACTAACAACAAAATAGTTTTATAAAAAGACAGATAAAAATAAAAGCGTGCAGGGATTGAACAAACCATTGTGCACGTTTGTGTAATTCCATGAGATGAAATGCGCCGTCGTGGCGAGACTGTCTGAGGAGCGAAGCTCCGAGTTTCGAAGCCACAGGCGCATAAGTCCATGGAATCACAAACATGCACAGGTTTGCGAAACCCTGCACGCTTAAACTTTTTATTTGTCTTAAAAGTACCACTTTAAGATTTTACTGTTTTTTACAAAATCTTTAAATAATACTTTAAGATTTTATTGACTTGCGAAAAATCTTAAAGTATAATTGAAACAGGAATACCGTATGGCTGATAACCTGTGACAGGTACTGTCAGCCGGCGTAATGCATGGATTGGAGTGCATGACAATTGATTAAAAGAGAGCATTATCTGGCGCAAATCAGACCGTTCTATGAAAGCGATCTGGTAAAAATCATTACCGGGATCCGCCGGTGCGGAAAATCGATTATCCTGAACCAGGTCATGGAAGAATTGGAAGCACAGCATAAAAAATGCCTGTTCCTGGATTTTGAACTGCGCCCGGTTCAGAGTAAGATACCTGACGCGGATGCACTCATTTCATATGTTACAGAGCATTTGGGCAAAGAAAAACTGTATGTATTTTTAGACGAAGTGCAGAATGTGCAGGACTGGCATGAAGCCTGCAGGACACTGAGGCGATTTGATTGTTCCGTTTTCATTACCGGCAGCAACTCGAAGTTGCTTTCCAGAGAATTTACCAAAGAATTGTCCGGCCGTTATGTCTCTTTTCGGATCAGGCCTTTCGTCTACAGGGAGGCCAGACAATTTGCGGATCAGTTAGGAAGGCGTTTTGAAATCGCAGACTACCTGATTTGGGGCGGGTTTCCTGCTGCGCTGGAGCAGCCGGATGAAGCTGCGAGAAAACGGTATCTGAATGACTTGAACAACACGATTATTTATAATGATCTGGAGAACCGTTACAAAATACGCAAACGCGATATCTTTGAACGGGTCGTTGATTTTGTACTCATTTCCAACGCCAGGATATTCAGCGCTAAATCCATTGCGGATTACATGAAAGGCCAGAATATCGAGATATCCGTTCCCACCATTATTAAGTATCTTGGTTATCTGAAAGAGGCCTACGTGATAAAAGATGTGCCCTTGTATTCACCGAAAGCCAAAGCAAAACTGAATTACTACTATAAGCTATATAACGAAGATGTATCGTTGAATAGCATACGGCTTTCGGGAAACCGCTATGATCTGACCCATAACCTTGAGAATATTGTTCTGAACGAACTGATTTATATGGGATATGAGGTTTCTGTTTACAAGAATAAAGGAAGGGAAATAGATTTTCGCGCTGTCAGGGATGGTAAACTCTTTTTGGTGCAGGTTGCTTACAGTGTTGCCGAGGACAAAACGTATGAACGGGAGTTTTCTGCATTTTCCGGCATTGACAACACCATGAAGAAAATTATTATTACAAATGACGATGTCGATTACTCGACAAGCACCGTTTATCATTATAAACTGAAAGACTTCCTTTGGATGGAGGAACTGTAATAAAAAAGACAAATATAAAGAAAAAGCGTGCAGGGTTTTGCGAAGTCTTTTTATTGTAACTTAATATTCAGTTTTTCTTATAAATCTCCCTGCTCAAACTCCAACGGCGCAGGCACCCGCTCATCGATGATCGACTGCAGCACCATTCCGATAAACGGATTCTGGTTCAGCTGCATCGCTTGGATGACAGCCTTCTTCAGTTCCACGGGCACCTTGTCCCGGGGCCAGGCGGACACCGACAGGGCCGCCATGCCGATAGCGTGCTCGTAAATGGAAGTCAGGCAGGCCTGCAGCAGCGGTTCCCCTTCGCCGGGGTAATCTTTCAGGTAGTGGGCAAAATTGACCAGCAGATTTTCATCTTCCATGTACTGCCGCAGATGGGACTCGGCGCAGTCCAGGAACAGATGGCGCCGGGTATCGATCCGCTTCTCGTCGCCTCCGGCTTCCGCAAACATCAGGTAACGGAGGGCGGTCTGATCCTTCGGATGCTCATTATAGAACTCGATCACATCCGGCCAGATGTCAATATCCAGATCGGCGGCAAAATCCACGATCGCCGAATTCAACCGGCCGTTGCGGTTGAAAAGGGAAGCCCGGATCTCCGGTTCCCAGTCTTTGTAATATATCAGGCTGTCGCACTTGCCGATCAGCAGCTGGGCTGCATTGGCAGTGAGGGCAGCTCCTTTTTTTTCAGCGGCCAGCACTTCCAGCCGGTCCTTGATGGCAAAAATGGTCAGCAGATACTGCGGCGTCTTGGCATAGGTTTCCGCATGCCGCAGAAAGTCCTGCAGCAATGGTTCCAACGCAATATGTATCGTCGGGATCATGGAATTCTCAAAGGGATTTTCCGCCGGATCCTGGTTGGGGATCAGGAAGATCATGTAGGTGATGATCACGTTGGCCGCGGCCAGATAAATATCTTCCGGAATTTCTTCCTGCTGCAGCAGTTGCGGCAGTTCGCTTTCCTTGATGATGACCGGCGACAGGGGCGGCCAGAAGATCCGCATATCCATTCCTTTTTTCAGCAGCCAGCGGCGCTGGGCCGGGGTGCTGTACTGGAGTATCAGCAGGGTGATAGCCTTGCCCCAGCCCTGTGTATGCCGGGCCAGGGACCACAGTTCTTTCTGGGGGCGGAATTCGCTTAACTGACAGGCCATACACAGGAAAATGGTAAATTCCTCGCAGCGGGCCATGGTGAACAGGTCGTTGTACAGATGCTCGGAAAAGGACTTGCGTACCTGGTTCAGGCCGATGAGCCCGCAGATCAGGTAGGCGAACTTGACTGCTTCCCGGTCCTTGGCGGTGTAGAACCATTCCTGGGCCAGGTGCAGCAGGTCGTAACTGAGCTTTTCGCCGCGAAGCTGGCGGGCCAGGGCAAAAAATACTGTGATGATGGGCGTGGTGTAGACTTTCTCATACAGATTGGCTTTGTTTTTCTTTGAGGGATTTTTCAGCCAGGCCTTCAGCAGCAGGTAGATATCTTTGGCCTGTTCCATGTCGCCGTCTTCGGTTTTGGGCCGGAACATGGCGGCGTCCTCGGTGCCGTAGGTATATTCCCGCATCAGATTGTCCGGCAGGGGGGAAGCGTCGTAGTTCCCCTTGCTGTCTATGTGTTCCACCACATACAGGTAGAGGCTTTGGTAATCTGTAGTTGTATTGGTGATTTCTTTATTGGAAGACATTTTGTTACCTCAGTTGCATCGTATTTTGTTCAGAGAAAAGCAGGATACAGGTACAATTGGTAATGGGGCGATGCCGGATGATTCGGATGCATATTCCCAAAGGGTCCGGATGTTTCTTTCCGGACGACCCTGCTATTATTATAGAAATATTTTACATTACAGCATATTATATCACAATTTGCTTTCGTGCAAGAGCCGTTTTAAGATTTCACAGAATTTACAAGAATAATGTATACATGGCTGGAAACGGTTGAATTTGTAAATCTCTTATAATACAATAGAGCCACATATGGGAGGGAACGCCGGTTCACTCTGCCGTTTTCAGCAGCAGGGCCGCGTTTCCCGACAAAATGCCTGCACATTCCAAGGAGGAGACAAGATGAGAAAGATTAAGACGGTTTTAGTTGCGAACCGGGGCGAGATCGCCATCCGCGTGTTCCGCGCCTGTAACGAGCTGGGAATTCACACCATTGCGATTTTTTCCAAAGAGGATACCTTATCCCTGCATCGCAATAAAGCCGATGAAGCCTATCTGGTAGGCCGGGGCAAGGGCCCGGTGGAAAGAAGGATTCCTCTTTATCGGTCCCCGGGTGGAACACCTGATTATGTTCGGGGACAAGGTCAACGCCCGCGCCCAGGCAAAGCTGGCGGACATTCCCATGATCCCCGGCAGCGACGGTCCCATTTCTTCCGTGGAAGACGTGCGGGCTTTCGGCGAAAAGTACGGGTATCCACTGCTGATTAAAGCGGTCAACGGCGGCGGCGGTCGCGGTATGCGCGCGGTCAATTCCCCGGAGGAAGTGGATACAGCCTATGCTCTGGCTAAGTCCGAAGCGCTGAAAGCTTTTGGCAACGATGAGATTTATCTGGAAAAATATCTGAAAGACCCGAAACATATTGAAGTGCAGATTCTGGGCGACGAACAGGGCGAGATCGTGCACCTGTACGAGCGCGACTGCTCCGTGCAGCGCCGTCACCAGAAGGTGGTGGAGATGGCGCCGGCCACCTTCGTGAAACCGGAACTGCGGCAGCGGATCTGCGACGCGGCGGTGAAGCTGATGAAAAATGTGGATTACATCAGCGCCGGCACCGTGGAATTTTTGGTTACCGCTGACGACGAGTTCTATTTTATTGAAGTAAACCCCCGTATCCAGGTAGAACACACCGTTACGGAAGCCATTACGGGTATCGATATCGTCCAGAGCCAGATCCGCATTGCGGAGGGCTATGGCATCCACAGCCCGGAAGTAGGCATTCCGGAGCAGGACAAGATCGGCATCCGGGGCGAAGCTATCCAGTGCCGTATCACTACGGAAGACCCGCTGAACAATTTCATGCCGGATACGGGCAAGCTCATCGCCTACCGCAGCGGCGGCGGCATGGGCATCCGTCTGGATGCAGGCAATGCCTTCACCGGTTCCGTCATCACCCCGTACTATGATTCCCTGCTGGTTAAGGCCACCACCTGGGGCCTGAACCATACCATTGCGGTGACCAAGATGCTGCGCTGCCTGAAGGAATTCCGTATCCGCGGCGTGAAGACCAACATCGCGTTCCTGGAGAATCTGCTGCAGCATCCGCATTTTATCAACGGTACCTATACCACTAATTTCCTGGACGAGACGCCGGAACTGTTCCATTTCCCGGAAGGCCGGGACCGGGGTACCAAACTGCTGCATTATATTGGGGACATTACGGTGAACGGCTACGCCAACGTGGGCGTGGTACCCAAACCGGAATTTGCGCCCATGAATATGCCCAAGCCCTTTACCGGCGAACTGCCCGCCGGCACGAAACAGATCCTGGATGCCAGAGGACCGGAAGGACTGGCTAAGTGGGTTCAGGAGCAGAAGGAAGTGCTGCTGACGGATACCACCTTCCGTGACGCCCACCAGTCTCTGTTTGCTACCCGCCTGCGCACGGCGGATATGCTGCGGGTCATCAAGGATACCGCCGGCAAACTGCCGGAACTGTTCTCCTTTGAGTGCTGGGGCGGCGCTACTTTCGACGTGGCCTACCGGTTTCTGGACGAGAGCCCCTGGCGGCGGCTGCAGGAATTTAAGGAAGCGGCTCCCAACGTACTGTTCCAGATGCTGCTGCGGGGCGCCAACGCCGTTGGTTACACCAGCTATCCGGATAACGTGGTAAAAGAGTTTATCCGCCTGTCCGCCAAAAACGGGGTGGACGTGTTCCGTATCTTCGACTCCCTGAACAGTTTGGACAACATGCGCCTGTCCATTGAAGCGGTGCGGGAGTGCAACAAAGTGGCGGAACCGGCCCTGTGTTACACCGGGGACATTCTGGATCCGGAACGGGATAAATATAATCTGAAGTATTTTGTGGATATGGCCAGGGAACTGGAACGGGCTGGCGCCAACATCATCGCCATCAAGGATATGGCCGGCCTCCTGAAACCCCAGGCTGCCTATGAACTGATCAGCGCCATGAAGGACGCGGTGTCCGTGCCTATCCACCTGCACAGCCACGAAGGCAGCGGCAACACCATCTACACCTATGCCCGGGCCATCGACGCCGGGGTGGATATCGTGGACGTGGCCATGAGCGCCATGAGCAACGGGACCGCCCAGCCTTCGGCCTCCAGCCTGTATTATGCCCTGGAAGGACATCCCCGTCAGCCCAAGCTGAGCGTGGACGCGCTGAACGAGTTCTCCCGGTACTGGGAGACCATCCGTCCGTACTACAAAGCGGCGGACAAGACCGAAAACTTCCCCAACCCGGAAGTCTATGTGCATGAGATGCCCGGCGGGCAGTACACCAACCTGAAGCAGCAGGCTGCTGCCCTGGGTCTGTTGGACCGCTGGGAAGATATCAAGGACATGTATCACCGCGTCAGCATGATGTTCGGCGATGTAATCAAGGTTACGCCTTCTTCCAAGGTTGTCGGCGACATGACCCTGTACATGGTGCAGAACGAGATTACGGAAGAGGATGTGTATGCCAAAGGGGATACCATGGACTTCCCGAAATCCGTCATTGAGTTCTTTGAAGGCCGCATCGGCACACCTTACGGCGGGTTCCCGAAACGGCTGCAGAAGATCGTGCTGAAAGGGAAAGAACCTATTACTCAGCGGCCGGGCGCCGTGCTGCCTCCCGTTGATTTTGAAGAGGTGCGGAAAAAACTGGAAGCCATGAATGCGCCCACCACGGACGAAGCGGTTTCCTCCTACTGCCTCTATCCCGATGTGTTCAAACAGTGGGTGACCCGCTGCGAGGAATACGGTGATGTAAGCGTGCTGGATACACCGACCTTCTTCTTCGGCATGACTGTCGGCGAGGAAGTGGACGTGGAAATCGAAAAGGGCAAAGTGGTCATCATCAAGCTGATCCACATCAGCGAGCCCAACGAAAACGGTAAGCGCACCGTGTCCTTTGAATTCAACGGCATGCCCCGTGAGCTGGAGATCTTCGACAAGAATGTGAAGACGGAAAACGTGGCCCGCAAGAAAGCGGATAAACTACCATCGCGGCGCCTATCGGCGGCATCATCGGCCAGATCCATGTGCAGGCCGGCAGCCGCATTGAGAGCGGGGACTGCCTGCTGGAGATTGATTCGAAGAATTAAAATTAATGGAATAGTTGCCCGGCTAATGCCATCTTCATAGCGCGGCACAAACGCTTCGGTGCCTGGCTTCGCTGCGTGCCGTTGGCACGGGGCTTAGAAGCCTGCGGTTCAGTTTGTTTTGCGTGGCTGAGAATACTGCGTGTACTTCTCTTCCTCGCGCCCTTCGGGAGCGCGCCGCTTATTCAGATGGTATCAGGCCGGGCAATATATTTTTAAGTTAGTAAACGATTCGAATCCGGAGAAGACGTGAACAAAACGTGCACTATTCCGTTGAGCGTTGTCAGGGCAACCCGGAAGGGTCCCAGTCGACGAGGGAAGCCACGCTGAGCGAAGCGATGCGCGGCGTACAGAGGAGTGGGAGGCGGGTTACCCTGCAACGCGACTCTGAGTTTCGAAGCCGCAGGCACATGAGTCCATGGAATAGCAACCGTACACGGTTTTGTGATGTCTTTTTCGGAGCCGAATAGTTTTTTCAATTATTTCACCCATCCTGTATTGCCAAGGCTGTGCTTTCGCGATAGAATATACTATCATGTTACTATGAAAAAATGGTATGAAAAACTGTACTGCAGCTTCGAGGTGAAATAGATTTATGAATAATAACAACAACAATAACAATGGCAGACGGCCTCTTTACTATTACTACATCCTGGCCATGGTGGTGCTCATGGCTCTGAACACCTGGGTGTTCCCGGCCATGTTCAAGACCAAGGTGTCCGATCTGTCCTACGATGCCTTTATCCAGATGGTGGACGAGGGCAAGTTCGGCAAGGTGGAGATCAGCGACAAGCGGATCGCAGCCACGGCCAAAGACCCGGAGGATAAAAAGATTTATGTCACCGGTCGGGTAGACGACAATCAGCTGGTGGAAAAGCTGATGAAAAGCAAGGTGACCTTTTCTCAGGTCATCCCCAAGGAAAGCGGACCGCTGGAAAGCATATTCTATAACTGGATCCTGCCGATCCTGTTCTTCTTTATCATTGGCCAGCTGATCATGCGCTTTATGGGCGGCAAGGGTTTTGGCGGCATGGGCAACTTCGGCAAGAGCAATGCCAAGGTGTACATGCAGGCCCAGACCGGAGTCACTTTTGCGGACGTGGCCGGACAGGACGAAGCCAAGGAAGCACTGGTGGAACTGGTGGACTTCCTGCACAATCCCGGCAAGTATTCCTCCATCGGCGCTACCATGCCGAAGGGCGCGCTGCTGGTTGGCCCTCCCGGCACCGGTAAGACGCTGCTGGCCAAGGCTATCGCCGGGGAAGCCCGGGTGCCCTTCTTCAGCATCTCCGGTTCCGAGTTTATTGAAATGTTCGTCGGCATGGGCGCGGCCCGTGTCCGTGACCTGTTTAAGGAAGCCCAGAAAAAGGCTCCCTGTATCGTCTTTATCGACGAAATTGATGCCATCGGTAAAAAGCGTGACAGCGGTGCCTTCGGCAGCAACGATGAACGGGAGCAGACCCTGAACCAGCTGCTGTCCGAAATGGACGGTTTCGACGGCAGTAAGGGCGTCATCATCCTGGCGGCTACCAACCGTCCGGAATCCCTGGACGCGGCTCTGTTGCGTCCGGGCCGGTTTGACCGCCGGATTCCGGTGGAACTGCCGGATGTGAACGGACGTGAGTCGATCCTGAAAGTTCATGCCAAAGACGTGAAGATGCAGGACGATGTGGACCTGAAGAAGATTGCACGCTCCACCCCCGGCGCCAGCGGCGCGGAACTGGCCAACATCATCAACGAAGCGGCCCTGTGTGCCGTGCGCAACAACCGGGACAAAGTGACCAACGCCGACCTGGAGCAGGCGGTGGATATCATCATCGCCGGGTATCAGCGCAAGAACATGGTCATCTCCGAAGAGGAAAAGAAGAATACCGCGTACCATGAAATCGGGCACGCGCTGGTGGCGGCCAGCCAGACTCACAGCGCTCCGGTGGAAAAGATTACGATCATTCCCCATACCAACGGTTCCCTGGGCTACACCATGCAGGTGGACGAACAGGAGAAGCTGAATTATACCAAGGAAGACCTGTTTACCAAGATTGTGACCTTTACCGGCGGCCGGGCTGCGGAAGAAGTGGTGTTCAACCACATGACTGCCGGCGCCTCCAACGATATTGAGCAGGCCACCCGTCTGGCCCGGGCCATGGTGACTCGTTTTGGCATGACGGAAGAATTCGGCATGATGGGGATGGAGACCATCCATAACGCGTATCTGGGTGGCGACGCTACCCTGACCTGCAGCGAGACCACCCTGGCGAAGGTGGACGTAAAGGTCATGGAGATTATTAAGGAAGCGCACCAGAAGGCTCTGGCGATTTTGCGGGAGCACCGGGAGGAACTGGACCGGCTGGCGGCGTACCTGCTGGAAAAGGAAACCATCACCGGCGTGGAATTCATGGCGGTGCTGAATAACGAGGACCCGGTGGAAGCCGTGCGCAGAGCAGCGGAAGAAGCGGAGTCCCGCAATGCGGAACAGCGGGTGAAGGATGAGGAAAAGGCCCGCCGGGAAGCGGAAGAACTGGCGGCCAAGCAGGCCCAGTGGACGGCGGCTTCGGCTGCGGCCGGCATGGCAAGCGGCGCCTTGGGAACGGAAGCAACGGACGGGGCGGCGGAAGCTGCTTCTTCGGAGAATCCCCCGGAGCGGGAAAAAACCGTTGCGGAAGTGGACGCGGAAATGAGGGAAGCCATCCGTAAGGCGGAAGCGGACCCGGAGGAAGCAGAACGGGAAGCCCGAACGGTTGAGGAAAACAGCGGCCTCACCGATGCGGAGTTCCGTTCGGCTGAGGAAGAGAAAAAAGAATAGTTTGTGGTTGCCGATTTGGTAAAATTGTAAAAGGAAAAGCTCCCTGTTATTCAGGGAGTTTTTATTTGAAAGAAGAAAGAAATTTGACAAACAAATTATAAAGAAAGATAAAAAAGCGGAGACGATATCTCTAAAGAAAACCCCTTTGGCGTGTGAAACGAGAAAGGGGAGTAAGGGATATCATCTCCGCTTTATTTATAACGGTTTTATATTTTTTCTGCTTCGCCCATTTCGCTCCAGCCGGTGCGCAGTTCCGGCGGACGCTGTACGGTGTGGTCGGTCCGCTGGGTGAAGCCCCGGCCGAAGACGTCGCTGGCGTCCTGGACGATCATGAAGGCAAAGGGGTCCAGTTTTTTCACCAGCTGTTTGATCTTGGCCACCTGGGTCAGTTTGACCACGCAGAACAGCAGTTTCCGGTGCTGGTGGGTGTAGGCGCCTTCCCCTTCGATGTAGGTGACGCCGCGGCCTACGATTTTGATGATGGCTTCCGCGATTTCTTCGTTGCGGTCGCTGATGATGATAATATTTTTCTTGAAGTCAAAGCCGTCGGTGAAGGCGTTGGAGACTTTAAATACGATGAAGTAAGCGGTGAGGGTGTACAGGGCCGGTTCCAGTCCGAAGAAGAAGGCGCCTGCCGTCAGCAGTACGATGTTGATCAGGAAACCGGTGGTGCCGATGCTGATGCTGTAGAATTTCTGGACGATGGCGCCGATGATGTCGCTGCCGCCGGTACTGCCTCCTACCCGGTACAGAGTGCCCAGCCCGATGCCGTGGAGCACGCCGCCGGCGATACAGCTCAGCATGGGGTCGTGGACCTGGGTTAATTGCTGCAGCGGCGCGAACAGCTGCAGGAAGAAGGACAGGACCAGGGTGCCGTAGATGCCGCTGATGAAATAGTTGCGGCTCATGAGTTTATAGGCCAGGATGAACAGGGGAATGTTGAAGAGAATGTTGGTCAGGCTGACCTGCCAGCCGAACAGGTAGTAGAGGATCATGCCCAGGCCGGTGATGCCGCCGCTCAACAAGTGGTGCGGCAGGAAGAATGCATTCAGCGCTACGCCGGAGATGCAGGTCCCCAGGGTAATGGTCAGGTAACGTTTTAACTGTTTATTCATTATATAATACTCCTTGCAGTGATTGTCTGTCAGTGAAACGGTTTACCGTTGGGTAAAACGTTCCGGTCCGTTGCAGATCCGCGGTTGGTAACTTGTAAGCCGCCAGTGTGGCCGGTAAAACGAAACCGGCCTGCAAACGGAAAATACTTACCTAGCATACCACTATGGCAGAAAAATGCAAGAGGAATTTTATAAAATTCGGCATTTTCCGGGAGAAGAGGATGGATTGTTTCAGGAAAACACTGCTTCGATGGGCTGGTGTGCTGGCTGTGTACAGACGAATTGATCGGCGTTTCTTTTTTTTCCGCGGCAAATATTTAAAAAAAACATAAAATATGCTAAAATACATGTGGTATTTTGTATACAGTATTATTTTTATGTTTGCGGAACGCAGTGGAACGGATTTGGATAAGACCGACGCTGTTTGCCGCAATGACAGGGAACCTTTTATGAAACTGACGGAAACAGGATATGCCAAGATCAATCTGGGGCTGGACGTGCTGGGGCTGCGGCCGGATAAGTATCACGAGGTCGCGATGGTGATGCAGACGGTCAGTCTGTCGGATACCGTAACCATTACGGAGAGCCCGGAACTGGAAGTGACCACAGACCGGCCGGAGCTGGAGGGAGGTCCTTCCAACCTGGCATACAAAGCGGCTGTGCTGATGGGGGAGTTTGCCCGGCGGGAGCCGCGGGTGCATATCCATATTGAGAAACGGATTTTTCTGACTGCCGGACTGGCAGGGGGCAGCACGGATGCCGCTGCGGTCCTGCGGGGCCTGAACCGGTACTGGGAACTGGGTCTGCCTGCGGAAAAACTGGAACGGCTGGGCGCCAAACTGGGGTCTGATGTGCCCTTCTGCGTAGCGGGCGGAACGGCGCTGGCCACCGGTCGGGGTGAGATACTGACGCCGCTGCCGGACTTGCCGCCGCTGCAGCTGGTGCTGGCAAAACCGCAGCTGGAGATTTCCACACCCTGGGCGTACCGGGAATTTGATAAGCAGAAAAATGTGATCCATCCGGATATTGACGGTATGGTACAGGCCGTACGGGCCGGCGATGTGCCGGGTGTGCTGCGGCGGTTGAGCAATGTGCTGGAACCGGTGACGGCAGGGGCGCACCCGGAAATCGGAGAGATCCGGGAGGACATGCTGGCGTACGGGGCGGAGCCGGTCATGATGAGCGGCAGCGGCCCTACCGTGTTTGGATTTGTAAAGAACAGAGAAGCCGGCGAACAAATTGCCGGGATACTGCAGTCGCAGTGCTTTGAGACAGCGACAGCGGAACTGGTTGGGAGGAAAAGTGTATGAGCGGACATCTGGAACAGATTCGTCTGGACAGTTATAAACCGTTGCGGGAGCTGGTGTGCGAGCACATCCGCGACGCCATCATCAACGGCGTGTTTGCGCCGGGCGAACGGTTGATGGAGATTCAGATGGCGGACGAGATGGGCGTAAGCCGCACGCCGGTGCGGGAAGCGATCCGCAAGCTGGAGATGGAAGGCTTTGTGGTGATGATCCCCCGGCGTGGGACCTATGTGTCCAACATGTCGATCCGGGATATCAACGACGTGTATGAGATCCGTATCAGTCTGGATACCCTGGCGGCGGGGCTGGCGGCCGAGCGGATCAGCGATGAGGAGCTGGAGGAATTGCAGCGCCTGCTGGTTAAGGTCGGCAACGCCATTGAAGAGAATGATATGGCCAAAGTGGTGGAAGCGGACATCGAATTCCATGACGTGCTGTATAAGGCCAGCCGGAACGAGCGGCTGCGCAACATCATCAACAACCTGCGGGAGCAGATTACCGTGATCCGGGGCGTATCCATGCGCTATCCCGGCCGGCTGAAAGACACCCAGGAGGAACACCGCCGCCTGGTGGAAAGCATTGCGGCCCGAAATGTGGAGAAAAGTCAGGAAGCGGCCCGCATCCATCTGGAAAATGCGGAGCGGACGCTGATGGTTGCCATGTCGGAGCGGAAAGGCAGTGAGGAACTGCGGAACTCCCTGGCGGCCAAAAAGTGATGGACGAGTATGAATAGGGAATTGCGAAAAGAAACGGAGACGCTGGCTGATCAGCGTCTCTTTACATATGACCTGGTGATCCTGGCCGGCGGCGCGGGGACGGTATCCCTGCCGGGACAGGGACAGCGGGCCAGGGCGCTGGCGATGCTGAAGGGCCGGCGCCTGCTGGAGTATATACGGGAAGCTGTCCGGCAGAGCAGGCGGGTGGCGTCTGTGGTCCTGGTGACCCACAGCGCACACGTGAATGCGTTTCGGCAGGCGGCCCCGGACCTGCTGCTTTGTGTCTGTGACGGCAGCATGGCGGAATGCGCGGCGGCGGCCATCCAAAAATTGCGGGAGCAGCCGGGCCATGAGAATATAACCAGGGTGGTGACCGTCTGCGATGACCTGCCGTTCCTCACCGGTGAGGCGCTGGATGATTTTATTGCCCGGGCGGAAGCGGCGGAGGCGGACGGGGTCTATGCCATTGTCCGGAAAGAGGCCTGTCTGCGGGATTACCCTACGCTGCGGCGCACATTCTTTCATTTAAAAGAAGGGGACTTTACCGGCGGCAACGTTTCGCTGGTTTCCGTTTCCCTGTTCCCCGGCTGTATCGAAAAAATGCAGGAGGTGTTCGCCCTGCGCAAAAATCCGCTGAAGCTGGCGGCCTGGCTGGGAGTTTCTTTTATTGTGAAGCTGTTGTTCAGGCAGTTGTCCCTGGCGGATGTGGAGGCTAAGGTTTCCGCTTTGTTCGGTTACCGGGGCCGGGCGGTGATCACGGAATATGCCTGCATCGGTACGGACCTGGATAAGGCTGAGGAGTGGCCGCTCGCGGAAAAGTATTTGTAATTACAGAAGCATAGTTATATAATGTAGCCGGTACAAAAATTTCATAAATTACAAGAAACCGAAAAAAATTGTAAAAATGTGGAACCGAAATTCGGTTTGCAATAAAAATGCAGCGAATGACAAAACTGTTTTCATAAAACCGTGAAATCAAAATTCGATATGCAATAAAGAGGAGAGAGAAAGAATGGCAAACTTAACGGCTGTAATTCTGGCGGCAGGCAAGGGCACGCGCATGAAATCCAAATTACCGAAAGTGCTGCACAAAGTGGGCGGGCACCCTATGCTGGAGCATGTGATGGACGCGGCGGAAGCGGCCGGCTGCCGTGATAACGTGGTGGTGATCGGCCACGGCGCGGAACTGGTGCGGGAACTGGTGGGAGACCGGGCCCGGATCGCCCTGCAGGCGGAACAGCTGGGGACCGGTCATGCGGTGCTGCAGGCTGCGGATACCCTGAAAGATTTTTCCGGCACGGTGATGATCCTGTGCGGGGACACGCCGCTGCTGGAGGCGGATGAACTGGAAAAGTTCTATGCGGAACATGTGAAATCCGGCGCGGCGGCTACCGTCATGTCCGCCCTGATGGATGATCCCTTCGGCTACGGACGGATCCTGCGGGATGACAACGGGGATGTGGCCGGCATTGTGGAGCAGAAAGATGCTACCGAAGAGCAGAAGCAGATCAAAGAGATCAATACCGGGAACTATTGTGTGGAAGCGCCGCTGCTGTTTGAAGTGCTGCGGACCCTGGGCAACGATAACGCCCAGGGTGAGTATTACCTGACGGATGTGCTGGCCAAGCTGCGGGCCATGGGTAAAAAGGTGGGCGGCGTGATCACCGCGGACAGCGAGATGATCATGGGTGTCAACAGCCGCCGTCAGCTGGCCGAGGCGGAAAGCGTCATGCGCCGCCGGATCGCGGAACGGCACATGGATGACGGCGTGACCATTATGGATCCGGCTTCCACCTTTATTGAAAAGAGTGTAAAAATCGCGCCGGATACCGTGATCTACCCCAACACCTGGCTGCAGGGGGCGACGGAGATCGGGGAAGACTGCGAAATCGGTCCCAACGTGCGCCTGGAAAATGTGAAGGTGGCCGACGGATGCCGCGTGGAATTTACCCATGTCCATGACTGCGAAATAAAAAAATAAAGAAGCGAAAAATAATTCATACGATGTAAAAATCGGGTTACTCCGTTTTTTCCTCAATAAAAATACTTGTGAAAAACGGGTCATTTGGTATATACTGAATAGGGAATTATAAAATAGTAGTTTGCGGCAAGTCATTTCAGGAATCCATGAAAAACAGGGGAGGAAGTCCAAATGTTGGCAAATGAAGACAAATTCAGGATTTTTACAGGCAACGCAAATCCGGACCTGGCACGGGAAATCGCGGCCTATCTGGGAACCACGTTAGGCGATGCGGTCATCAACCGGTTCAACAACGGCGAAGTGCAGGCCATGATCAATGAGAGCGTTCGCGGCAAAGATGTATTTATTGTCCAGCCTACATGCGGACCCGTTGTCAATGACAATGTCATGGAACTGCTGATCATGGCTGATGCGTTCAAGCGCGCCTCCGCCAATCATATCATTGCGGTGATCCCCTTTTATGGTTACGCCCGTCAGGATCGCAAGGCCCGGGGCCGTGAACCCATTACGGCCAAGCTGATGGCGGATATTCTGCAGTGTGCAGGCATCACCCGGGTGCTGACCATCGACCTGCATGCAGCCCAGATCCAGGGCTTCTTCAACATTCCGCTGGATCATATGCCGGCTGCGCCGGTTCTGGCCGATTATATTAAACAGAAAGACCTGAAGGACATGATCGTAGTTTCCCCGGATCTGGGCGGCGTAAGCCGTGCCCGTGTGTTTGCGGAACGTCTGAACTGCGGTCTGGCCATTATTGATAAACGCCGTCCCGAACCGGGGGTGGCGGAAGTCATGAACCTGATCGGCAGCGTGGAAGGCAAGACGGCCATCATGGTGGACGATATGGTGGATACGGCCGGTTCCCTGACCGAGGGCGCCAAGGCGCTGAAGAAGTTTGGGGCCAGAGAAGTTTATGCCTGCTGCACCCATCCTATCCTGACCGCTCCGGCTATCAGCCGAATCGCCGCTTCGGAAATTACGGAACTGGTGGTGACCAATACGATCCCGCTGACGCCGGAGAAGAAACATCCCAAGATCAAGGTGCTGTCCATTGCCCCGATTCTGGCAGAGACCATGCTGCGCATCTACAACGACTGGTCCGTAAGCCAGCTGTTTGAAGAAGTGTAAGGACAGGAAGTTTCTAAATGTAAGGTACCCATGGGTCCGGTTTACGGACCGGTGTTTTCGTAGGATTCGGTTTTCTCAGGCTCCGTGTCATGGTATGCGGAGCCTTTCCTCTTTTAAAGGTAATTTTTATGCGTGTGTTATGTATCATGGGAGTGTGTTACCTGGCGGCCCTGATTTTGCTTTGGGCGGGGCGCCGTGGTAAAATTTCCCGGAAAGTGGCGGCGGTGGTTTCCGCAGTCTGCCTGTTGGCAGGTTCCGGTGCGCTGGCGACGGCAGTGTATCCGATTGGTAACGGATACGGGAAAACGGTGAACCGGCTGACGGATTTGTCCGGCAACGGGGCGGTTGTTGTACCGCCTCCGGGCAGTGCAAGGACTACGGCACCGTTACCGGACGGCGCGGCGCAAAAGTCTGTTCCGGAGAGCGGTATGGCGATTCCTGCCGCTGCAGCATCCGGAGAATTGCCCGGACCGGCAGCACAAAAGGACAATCGGGATAATGTCAGTGTTATTTCTTCCGGAACAGTACACGACAAATGGATTGCCCTGACCTTTGACGACGGCCCCTATCCGCCCTATACCGACCGTCTGCTGGATGTGTTAAAAGCAAAAGGGATCCATGCCACCTTCTTTCTGGTGGCGGAACAGGCTCAACAGTATCCGGAACTGGTGCGGCGCATGACGGCGGAAGGACATACGGTGGGACTGCATGCCTTCCGGCACCGGGACTTCCTGAAGCTGGCGGAAGAAGAAAAACGGAAGGATTTGGAACAGGGGCAAAACCTGCTGCGTGACATTACCGGAAAAAATCCGGTGTACTGGCGGCCGCCCCACGGGTTCCGGGATTTTTCGGTGATGGAAACCGCGGTTGCGCAGAGCCTGACCGTGGTCAACTGGTCCGTAATTCCCCGGGACTGGACAGGGATTGACAGTCAGGAAATTTTTCGCCGGGTGATGGACAAAGCGGACGACGGCTCCATCGTGCTGCTGCACGACGGGGACAGCCCCGGTTACAAAGCGTCCCGGCAGGCCACGGTGGACGCGGTGGCTCCCCTCATTGACAGCCTGCGGGAAAAAGGGTATCATTTGGTATCGTTGGAAGAATATCAGGAGAAAAACAGATGAAAATCATTGCGGGACTGGGAAATATCGGCAAAGAGTACGATAAGACCCGGCATAATATCGGTTTTATGGTGGCGGACGAGCTGGCCCGGCGCTGGAATCTGGAAGGAAGCTGGCGGACGGACCGGAACGCCCTGTTTGTGGAATACCGGGCGCCGGAAAAAGTATTTCTGCTGAAGCCGACGACCTATATGAATTTAAGCGGCAACGCCGTGGGCCCCTGGGCTCACTTCTATAATATCGCCCCGGAAGACGTGGCGGTGGTCCATGACGATATGGACCTGCCCCTGGGAACCATCCGGATTCGGAAGAACGGATCCAGCGGCGGCCATAACGGAATCAAATCCATTATCAGCAACCTGGGGACGGACGCCTTTCCCCGGTTCCGGCTGGGCATCGGACATCCCGTTCACGAACAGCAGGCGGTGATCAGCCACGTGCTGCAGCCTTTTGCCGGTGACGACAAACAGCTCATTGAAGAAGCCGTGAAAAAAATGGCTGACGCTTTGGAACTGTGGTTGAAAGAAGACGGCGACCTAGCCAAAGTAATGCAGCAGTTCAATACCAAAAAAAAATCTAAAACTACTACTTGCGCTCCGGAAAAGAGTGTGATATTATAGTGAAGCATTAATGTCGGGTAATATTAATGCAAATAAAAAAAGAGGTGCATAAAAATGAAAGAAAAAATCCATCCGAAATTTTATACTGACTGCAAAGTAACCTGTGGCTGCGGCAACACCTTCACCACCGGCTCCACCAAACCGGAGCTGCGCGTGGACGTATGCAGCAAATGCCATCCTTTCTATACCGGTCAGCAGCGCAACGTAGCAGCCCGCGGCCGTATCGAAAAATTCAACAAGCGTTACAATGTAGAAAGCAAATAAAAGCAACTTACACAGCAGAGCTTAGGCTCTGCTGTAGTTGTATATGGGGGAACTTGTTCCGGCAAGTGATTCCCTGTCTTGTCTGATAAACATATAAATCAATTATGGCTAAACTGAGTATTGGCGGACAGGCGGTCATCGAAGGCGTGATGATGCGCGGTCCCAAAGACGTGGCGGTAGCAGTTCGCAAAGCGGACGGTACCATCGACGTGGATGTAAAACCGGTCAACAGTATCTCCGACCGGTATCCGATTTTAAAAAAACCGCTGCTCCGGGGCGTGGTGGCCCTGGTGGAATCCCTGGTGATGGGCATGAAAGCCCTCAGCTATTCCGCCCAGGTCTCCGGTGACGAAGACGAGCAGATGGACGACAAGGAGATGGCCCTGACCATGGTGGTGTCCGTGGCCCTGGCTGTCGGTCTTTTTATTGCCATTCCCACCTGGTCCATGCGCTTTCTGCAGCAGTGGACCCAAAGCAGCCTGACCCTGAATCTGGCGGAAGGCTTTTTACGCATGGGCATTTTCCTTGTCTATATTGCCGCCATATCTTCTATGGAAGATATCCAGCGGGTGTTCAAGTACCACGGGGCGGAGCACAAGACGATTTTTACCTACGAAGCGGGCATGCCCCTGACGGTGGAAAACGTGCGGACCTTTCCCCGGCTGCACCCCCGCTGCGGTACCAACTTCCTGATGATCGTCATGCTGATCAGCATCTTTATTTTTGCCTTTCTGGGCTGGCCCAACCTGGCGGAACGGATCCTGTCCCGGATCGTGTTAATGCCGGTGGTGGCGGGCCTCAGTTACGAGCTGATCCGCTTTGCCGGAAAGAATAACGACAAACCCTGGGTGCACCGGCTGATCCTGCCGGGGCTGCTGCTGCAGAAGCTCACCACACGGGAACCGGACGACGAGATGATCGAGGTGGCCATTGCTTCCGTGAAGGCGGTGCTGCCGGAAGAGGAATTGCAGAAAGTGGAGATGCAGGTGCCGGACGCTATCGCGTTGCAGGCGCCGGCAATGGCGGAGACGGTGTCCGTGCCGGTCTCCTGTGAGGAAAAGACATGTTAGAAAAATTACACGGGGTAGAAGAAAAATATCTGGATCTGGAAGCGAAGCTGTCCGACCCGGATGTGGTTTCCGACCCGGAACAGTATTTAAAATACGCAAAGGCCCATGCCAAACTGCAGGAGATCGTAACGGTCTACCGGGAGTATAAGGAGCAGAAAGCCCTGTACGATGACGACATGGCTGTGGCGGAAGAGAACAGCGATCCGGAACTGGCGGAGATGGCCCGGGAAGAAGCGGAATCGTTAAAGCCGGTGCTGGAGGACTATGAAAAGAAACTGACCCTGCTGCTTTTGCCCGGGGACCCCAACGACGACAAGGATATCATTCTGGAGATCCGGGCCGGGGCCGGCGGGGAAGAGGCGGCGTTGTTTGCGGAGGTTTTGTTCCGCATGTACACCCGGTATGCGGACACCATGGGCTGGTCCGTGGAACTGATGGATTCCAACCCTACGGAGCTGGGCGGTTTTAAGGAAGTGGTAGCCCAGATTTCCGGCGCCGGAGTCTATGGTCGTATGAAGTTTGAAAGCGGCGTGCACCGGGTGCAGCGGGTGCCGGAAACGGAGTCCCAGGGGCGGATCCATACCTCTACCTGTACGGTGGCGGTGCTGCCGGTGGCGGAAGAGGTGGACGTGGATATCCGCATGGAGGATATCCGGATCGATACCTACCGGGCCGGAGGCGCCGGCGGGCAGTACGTCAACAAGACGGAGTCCGCGGTGCGCATGACCCATATCCCCACGGGGATCGTGGCCCAGTGCCAGGACGAAAAGTCCCAGCTGAAGAACCGGGAAAAATGCCTGCGGGTGCTGCGCTCCCGTATTCTGGAGATGAAGCAGCAGGAACAGCAGCAGTCGGAAGCGGCGGAACGGAAGAGTCAGGTGGGCACCGGGGATCGCAGCGAGCGGATCCGTACCTATAATTATCCCCAGGGGCGGGTCACCGATCACCGGATCGGCCTGACGCTGCACAAACTGGACGCCATCGTGAACGGGGACCTGTCGGAGCTGCTGGATGCACTGGTGACAGCGAGCCAGGCGGAAAAATTACAGCAGGTGAAATAAAAATGACGGAACCGACCGTTTGGACTGTAAATAAAATATTGCAATGGACACAGCAGTACTTTTCCGGAAAGGGCCTGGAAAATCCACGCCTGGATGCGGAGGTACTGCTTTGTGACGTGTTGGACTGCCGGCGGATCGACCTGTTCATGCGGCTGCAGCAGGAATTGCTCCCGGAAGAACTGAAAAAATACCGGGAGTTCGTACTGCGGCGGGCTGCCTGGGAACCGCTGGCCTATATTATCGGAAGAAAAACATTTTTGCAGTGGGATTTTCATGTTACGCCTGCGGTGCTGATCCCCCGGCCGGAAACGGAGCTGCTGGTAGAGAAGCTGGTGCAGTACTGTACGGGAAAGAGTCTGGCCCAGCTGGAAAAGGAAGCCTTCTGGCGTAAAAAGGCGGAGGAGGCCAGAGCGGCGGCAGAAAAGGCAAGGATGGTTTCCGAGGAAAAACTCCGGGAAGAGACGGATCCGGAGCAGGCGGCGGTGTGGCAGCAGGAAGTGGCGGACCGGGAGGCGGTGGCTTCGCAGACGGCGGAGCGGGCCGGCCTGCTGCAGGAGGAAGACAGAGAAAAGGAACCGGCGGGCCATCGGGGTCCCGATATTCTGGATATCGGCACCGGCAGCGGCGCCATTCTGCTTTCCTTATTAAAATTACTGCCGGAAAGCCGGGGGCTTGCCGTGGATATTTCGCCGGAGGCTCTGGCTGTGGCAAAAGAAAATGCCAGCTTGTTGGGCGTAAGTGAGCGGGTCTGGTTCCGGCAGTCTGATTTCTGGACCGGGATCCCGCAGACCGCGCAGTTTGATATTGTGGTATCCAACCCGCCTTACATTCCGGCGCAGGTCATCGGGACGCTGGCCCGGGATGTGCAGAAGGAACCCCGTCTGGCATTGGACGGCGGCGCTGACGGACTGGATGCCTACCGAAAAATTGCGGCAGGTCTGCCGCAGCATGTGAAACCGGACGGACTGGCGGCCTTTGAAGTGGGGATCGGCCAGGGGGAACCGGTGGCCGGGCTGTGCAGGGCGCAGGGCTTTACGGTAACGGCGGTGGTAAATGATTATGCGAGCATTGACCGGATGGTGTTTGCCGCAAGGCCGGACAGTTCCAAAGCGGAATGGGTGAAAAAGCTGTTATGATGAATTGGATTGCGCAGGGGAATTGAGTCATGGAAACGAAGTTTTTGGAATTAAAAAAGGATCCGGAAGGGGCGATTGCGGAAGCGGCCGGCCTGATTGCGGCGGGCGAGGTGGTTGCCTTTCCTACGGAAACGGTCTACGGTCTGGGTGCAGACGGTCTGCAGGCGGAGGCGGTAGCAAAGATTTTTGCGGCCAAGGGCCGTCCGGCGGATAATCCGCTGATCCTGCATATTGCGGATCCGGAACAGATCCATGCGCTGACCACCGGGCTGAACGCCAATGCCCGGGCGCTGATGGAAACGTTCTGGCCGGGACCGCTGACTATTGTGATACCCCGTTCTGCCGTTGTGCCGGATATCGTGACGGCCGGGCTGGATACGGTAGCGGTCCGTATGCCTTCCCATCCGGTGGCGGCGGCCCTGATCCGGGCGGCTGGCTGTCCCATCGCCGCGCCCAGCGCCAATGTGTCCGGCAAGCCCAGTCCCACCAATGCCAAAGATGTGGCTGAGGATATGACCGGGAAGGTAGCGGCCATCCTGGACGGCGGCAGCTGCGGGATCGGTGTGGAATCGACGGTGGTGGATACCACATCCCCGGTGCCCACCATTTTGCGGCCCGGGGGGATTACCCGGGAAATGCTGGAGGATCGGCTGGGGGCTGTGGAGATCGATCCGGCCCTCAACGGCGATCCGGCCCTGCGTCCCAGGGCGCCGGGCATGAAGTACCGTCACTATGCGCCCAAAGCGCCTTTGTATCTGTATGAAGGGGAACAGGCCGCGCTGCGTCTGACCGAGGCGGTGCAGCGCTCCCAGAAACTGGGCCTGCATGTGGGGGTCCTGTGTGATGACGCGGTGAAAACCAGGCTGGAGGAAAGTCTGCGCCGGGGCCACAGGGCGGAAATTTTTTCCTGGGGGCAGGGCAAACCGGATCTGGCCGAGCATCTCTATGAACTGCTGCGTGATTTTGACAGGGTCTCTCCGGACTTTATAATCGGCATGGGCGTAGACGAAAAAGGACTGGGGCTGGCGGTGATGAACCGGCTGCGGAAAGCGGCAGGCTATCAGATCCTGCAGGCGGAGGACAATACCATTGTTATCAAGAGCGGCAGCGGCTTTCCGGATTTGTTGCTGACGGTGAAAGAGTGAGGGTTCTGTAAAGGCTCATTCACGCAAGGCACGCGCTGTGAATGACAATTCGGAAACTGTTTTTTCGGTAAAAATCTGCGGAATGGGACTGCAGCCATCTGTTTTTCAGGGATGTTTTTTCCTGAAAAACTACATATGGTACTGCAGGGCATTTTATGATAAAATATATTGAATAGGCATGTGGTTGTTTCAATCGGTAAAAGACCGGATTCTGATTCCGGACCGGCAGGAGGCGCTCTATGAAAATTGTAATCGGCAGTGATCACGGCGGGATTCATCTGAAAGAAGTATTGAAACAGCATCTGGTGGAACGGGGCGTGGAAGTCTCTGACGCAGGGACCTATACGGAGGAGTCCTGCGACTATCCGGATATTGCGCTGAAAGTCTGCCGTGAAATCACGGCAGGGAAGGCGGAGCGGGGGATCCTGGTCTGCGGCACCGGTATCGGCATGTCCATGGCTGCCAACAAGGTTAAGGGGATCCGCGCGGCCCTGTGCGGGGATGTGTTTTCTGCCGCCATGAGCCGGGAGCATAATAATGCCAACGTGATCTGTTTAGGCGAACGTGTGCTGGGCGCGGGGCTTGCGGCCCGCATCCTGGATGCCTGGCTGGATACTGAATTTGCCGGCGGGCGTCATGAACGCCGGGTAAACAAGATCATGGCGATTGAAGAATAAAGGGGAAACGATAAAATGGATCTGTCCCAAATTGCTGCGGAGGTTACGGCGGCGGCCGAAGAGCTGATTGCCGTGGCCAGGCCGAAAGAAGGGCGTATCTTTGTACTGGGCTGCAGTACCAGCGAGGTGCTGGGGTCTGAAATCGGTACGGCCCGTTCGCCGGAAACCGCGGAAACGATCATCAATGCGGTGCTGGCTGCCACCCGCAGCCACGGACTGTTCCTGGCCGTACAGTGCTGTGAACACCTGAACCGGGCGCTGGTGGTGGAAGAGGACGCGCTGGAACGGTTCGGCCTGACGGAAGTGACGGTGCATCCTGTGCCGGAAGCCGGAGGAAGTGCGGCCAGCCGTGCCTATGAACTGTTTGACCGTCCGGTGGTGGTGGAATCCGTAACGGCGGATCTGGGCCTGGATATCGGGCAGACGCTGATCGGCATGCACCTGAAACGGGTGGCAGTGCCGGTACGCCTTTCTGTCCGGCACATCGGAGACGCGGTGCTGACGGCGGCCCGTACCCGTCCGCCTCTCATCGGGGGAGAGAGAGCAAAATATTTTTAATATATGTTGAGCAATATTAATCTGAAAGGAGCCTTACCCATGAACGTACACGTAGTAGAGCATCCGCTGATTGCGCATAAGCTGACCATGATGCGGGACAAGAACTGCAACAGTAAGAACTTTCGTGAGCTGCTGGGAGAAATTGCTTCCCTGATGACCTATGATGTCACGAAAGACTGGGAAACCGAACCGGTGGAGATTGAAACGCCGCTGGAAAAGATGACAGGTACCCGGCTGAAAGGCGAAGTGACCATCATCCCGATCCTGCGTGCCGGGCTGGGGCTTCTGAACGGTGTGATCAACATGATCCCCCATGCCCATGTGGGCCATATCGGGCTGTACCGGGATCCGGAAACTCATAAACCCGTAGAGTATTACTGCGGCCTGCCCAAACAGCTGGACGCGAAATGCATCGTGGTGGATCCTATGCTGGCGACCGGCGGTTCCGCGGCGGCGGCCATTACTATGCTGAAGGAAAAGGGCCTGCATAATATCTGTCTGATGGTGCTGGTAGCGGCGCCGGAAGGAATCAAAGTGATCAATAAAGAGCATCCGGACGTGGAAATCTACACGGCGGCCATCGACCGGGAGCTGAATGATAAGGCATATATCCTGCCCGGACTGGGCGATGCGGGCGACCGGGTTTTCGGTACGCTTTGATTTTAAGTTGCCACAATTTGATCCGGGCTTCTTTTTGCAGTTCCCTGCAAGGGAAAGACCGTACAAGCCATATTTAATATTGAAAGAAGCACCGTAATAAATTTGGCGGAATGAAGGATAGAAATGAGCAATATAAAAGAAGAAAGACCGGACTGGGACCATTATTTTATGGAGATCGCCCAGGTGGTCAGCAAGCGTTCCACTTGTCTGCGCCGCAGTGTAGGCGCGGTCATTGTGAAAAACAAGCAGATTCTGGCTACGGGTTATAACGGAACGCCCAAGGGCATGCCTCACTGCGGAGAGGTCGGCTGCCTACGGGAACAGCTCCACGTGCCGTCGGGAAAGAATCACGAACTGTGCCGGGGGATCCACGCGGAGCAGAATGCGGTGGTGCAGGCTGCGGTACATGGCGTCTCCGTGGAAGGCGGTACTCTCTACTGCACGAACCAGCCCTGCGTGGTTTGTACAAAAATCCTGATTAATGCAGGCATTGAGCGGATCGTGTATAAGGATCCGTATCCCGATAAACTGGCGGAAGATATGTTGGCGGGTTCCGGGATCCGGGTGGAAGTGCTGGACGCGGAAACACCGTAAGAAAACAGCGGCCGGACCGTAACGCGGCGCCTTTGATCCGCTGTTGCAAGCTGCCTGAGGAACAAACAGGCAGAATGATTCTGATTCTGTTCGCAGAAAGACCGAGGTCTGTTGGTTGTATATTTTAGCTTTTGTGATTGCCCTGTTAGCCAGTTTTCTGTTGACACCGTACATTAAGAAACTGGCTTTTGCCATCGGGGCAGTGGATAAACCTGACAAACGAAAAGTGCATACGCACATTATGCCCAGACTGGGAGGGCTGGCCATTTTTCTTGGCTGTGTCGTCGCAGTCGTCTGTAGTCTGCCCATTACACGGGATCTGATGGGGATCCTGTTGGGAGGCGCCTGGATTGTAATCGTGGGCATACTGGACGACAAGTATTCCCTGCCGGCCAAGGTGAAGCTGCTGGGACAGATTTTGGCTGCCTGTATCCTGGTGGCTTTTGATATTAAGATCGAGTGGCTGAACAATCCCCTGGGCGGTTACTTCTATCTGGAGTATCTGTCGATCCCCTTTACGATCTTCTGGGTCATCAGCTTTATTAATGTAGTCAATCTGATCGACGGCCTGGACGGGTTGGCGGCCGGCGTGTCCGGTATCGCTTCCATCACCATCATCCTAGTGGCGGTGCATCAGGGCTATTATCCTGTGGCGACCATGACGGCGGCGCTGGCCGGCGGTATTTTCGGGTTCATCCATTATAATTTTAATCCGGCTACCATTTTTATGGGGGACACGGGCAGCATGTTCATCGGGTACATGCTGGCGTCGATTGCAATCTTCGGCGCTGTCAAAAGCGCGGCGACCATTGCGTTGATTGTGCCGGCGGTGGCCCTGGGACTTCCGATCATGGACACGGCGTTTGCCATTTTGCGTCGCTACAGCAACGGCAAGCCTATCTTCCAGCCGGACAAAGGACATCTGCATCACCGGCTGCTGGCCCTGGGGCTGAGCCAAAAGCAGGCCGTGCTGCTGATGTATGCCATCAGTATCATCCTGAGTCTGGGAGCCTTCGTGCTGGCGATGGCCAATATTTATATCGCCTGCGCCGTGATCGTGTTGATTGTGATCGCCGTAGCCGTTGGCGCGAAGAAGATTGGGATCTTGCGGAACCCGTGACGGGGGCTTGTTACGCTTTTTACCTGTGAAACAAAACGTGGGGGAGGAAACACAGCTTGAAAAAACTGAGAATCATGACAGTATTCGGCACTCGGCCGGAAGCCATCAAAATGTGTCCGCTGGTGCTGGAAATGCGGAAATATACGGACTTCATCGAACCGGTTGTGGCGGTTACGGCTCAGCACCGGGAAATGCTGGACCAGGTGCTGGAACTGTTTGCCATCAAACCGGACTATGATCTGAACATCATGACCAGTGGGCAGACCTTGTACGATATCACGGTAAAAGCGCTGCTGGGCCTGAAAGACGTGATTGCCAAAGCGCAGCCGGACCTGATCCTTGTCCACGGCGATACCACTACGACTTTTGCGGGATCCCTGGCGGCCTATTATGCCCAGATCCAACTGGGGCATGTGGAAGCAGGCCTGCGTACCGGCAACAAGTTTTCTCCCTATCCGGAAGAGATGAACCGGAAACTGACCGGTTCCCTGGCGGATTTTCATTTTGCGCCTACCACCGTGAGCCGCAATAATTTATTGAAGGAAAATGTGTCGGAAAAAGCCATCTATGTAACGGGAAATACCGTAATTGATGCGCTGAACACCACGGTAAAAAAGGATTTTGTGTTTGCGGATCCGGTGATCAACAAAGCCCTGGACAGCGGGAAACGGCTGATCCTCATGACAACCCACCGGCGGGAGAATCTGGGGGAACCCATGCGGCAGGTGTACCGGGCGCTGAAGACAACCCTGGAACAGCATCCGGAAGCGGCGGCGATTTTCCCTGTACATAAGAATCCCAAAGTGCGGGAAGTGGTGCAGGCGGAACTGGCGGGTACCGACAGGGTGTACCTGACGGAACCCATGGACTACGAACCTTTTGCCAACCTGATGAACCACGCGGATATCGTCCTGACGGACAGCGGCGGCATCCAGGAGGAGGCACCGGCGTTAGGCAAACCCGTGCTGGTGCTGCGGGATACTACGGAGCGTCCGGAAGCAGTAGTGGCGGGTACGGTCCGTCTGACCGGCACCGGGTACGACGTGGTGAAGGAAGAGACCTGCCGGCTGTTAGACGATGCGGCCTATTACCGGTCCATGGCGGAAGCGGTGAATCCCTACGGGGACGGCCGGGCCTGTGAACGGATCGTGCGTGCGGTTCTGTCGGCAAAAGGATTTCCGGTAGACCCTCCCGAGGAGTTTAAAGGGTGTTGACCTGATACGTGATACGGCGCCCGCCGCCTTTTGATGACCTGTCAAAAGGAAGGCGGAAAACGGTTGTGAAAATCGCTGCGCAAGTTTTTCCGGTCAGGGTAAAAAATTTACATATTTTTCAAAAAGGTATTGGCAAATTGCCGTTTTTATTGTAAAATACAGTTGATTTATAGGTTGTATTTGGGTAGAGGTATGCCCTGGAGACGCGATTGTATTTGATAGGTATAAAATCGCCGTTGGGGCATGCTCCCGCGCACAAGGAGCAACATGTTCAGCTTTCAGGGAATGGACAGACGCGAAATCGTCGTGGCGCTGGCCGGACTTTACAGGCGCCAGGTTTATATAGCGGCGGCGGTGATTGTGAGTGTCACCCTGCTGATGAAATCTGCGCTGCCAGGGGTTGGGGCCGGTATCGTCTGGAGCCTGCTGGACAGCCTGCTGCTTGTGATAAGTATACTGAAGGGCTTCAACAGGATGTCAGAGAAGGAACTTAAGTTCCGGGTGTTCATGAATTTTGTGAGACGCCTTGCTCTGGCGCTTGTTATGCTGTACCTGGTCCACAGGTATAATGCCGGTATCGTTTGGATGCTCGTCGTATTTACGCTGATGCATCTTGCGCTGGTAGTAAATTTGTTAATTTTCACGGGCCGGAAGGAGCA
>ONAV01000002.1 GCA_900315925.1 uncultured Selenomonadales bacterium
CGGTTGTGCAGCGGGTTGCCATACACGATGACCGCATAATCTTTGTCGAGGATGTCCTGCATCTCCTGCAGGGTTTTTGCATTGTCGAAAGCAGGATTGTTGTACCTGGTATGATTCTCCGGGCTTTTGCTGTCAAAATACAGACGGTAATAATTCTCCACAGTACCGCTCTGAATATTGGTTGTAGACGAAAGAACAAGGTCATAATCGCCGCTCACTTCCACGTCGCGCAGCGCGTTCACGTGAACCGACTGCAGTTTGATGTCGATGCCTGCCTTTTTGGCCTGAAGCTGGGTGGCTTCCGCAATTATTTTGAATTCCGGCCGGCTTTCGTAGAACACCATCTTCAGGGTGACCGGCTTATCTGCTTTTACCGGATTATAAATCCGATTGGATTTTGTATAGCGGGAATAGTTAGGATTGCAGACCACATAACCCCGCAGCGGTTTTTCCATATCCTGCAGGTTGATGCACTCTGCAAGGATTTTGCGAAGCTTCGGATTACTTAACGGGCGGCCCGGCGCCATGTTCATCCGGCTCATGATGGTACGGGCACCGCCGACTTCTTCATGCTCGCGTCCTTTGTAATACTGCGGGTCAACATCGAACACAACATCTACATCTCCTGTTTCAATAGCCATGCCCCGGGTAGCATTATGCCCTATGGCAAGGTATTCATATTTTCTGTCGTTACGTTCTACCACCGCTTTCTCGGCAGAATAGGAAATTACCTTGCCGCCGGTATACACGTTGCCGCCTTTGACAATGCAGAACACCGGATCGGTAAGGACAGACTTCTCGCCATTATATTCAAACTTGTTGTCCGTCAGCACTTTCCAGCTGCTTTTCTTCATCACTTCTCTGGCACGGACGTTCTTTGCGCAGGAATCGGTCAGGCTGTCGCAGATATCTTTGGCAGTCACCTTGCTGCCGTCGGTAAATTTCACATCCTTCACCGTAAACACATTGCCGTCAAAGTCTGCCAGCCAGGGCACAAGTTTTCCGTCGGCATCGAACTTCAAAACGGTTTCGCCCACCCCGATACGCGTGGTGGACCAGCCGTCATACCCTTTCGTGTGATCGTACGTGGCCATTAAGTGGGGCACGCCCACCTTGAACACCGCCGCCTCTTTTTTCTTTTCCCCGCCGCAGCCGGACAATGCCAGCACAGCAAGCGTCAAAACGCATAAAACCTTTGTTACCTTCATCTTTCTTCTTCCCCTTCCCAAAATGCCGGCATTCTCCATAAGTGCCGGTACCAATTTGTTCCGCTTTCACAATTTGCGCCCTGCCCAGCCGGAAATCCTGCACATTTGTCGGCATCATTGCCCGTTAGCAGCAAAACTGTTCCGGTCTCTCCTTCATTCCGCTGCACAGAAAAACAAAAAAGCTATGAAGCGGCTGGCTCCTTCCGGAACCGGTAAGCCTTCATAGCTTTCATTCCTATTATTCAATTCATATGTACTGTAATGTACCGTCCATGCTCCGCTCCAGCGAAGCGCGTCACTCTTGTGACAATTTATTTTATCATGTGCGGGAAAAACAGTCAAGAAACGCGGAAGCTCCTCCTTCTTTTCCGCGCCCCCCTTTTCATGCCGATGAACTCACGATTCCGTTACATAAATAGCATATTCATGATTCAGAACCACCGTGCTTCCCGGCCGTACCTTTTTCCGTTTTTCTTTTAACACGACCCCGTCCATGGTTACGTGTCCCTGCTCAATTTCATAAGAGGCCTGTCCGCCGCTTTCCACAACGCCAGCCAGTTTCAACAGCGACGAAGCAGGAATATATTCTGTGTCTATTGTTACTGTTATTTTTTTCATAGGTTCTCTCTCCAATCACGCTCTATTTATAGTTTTCCCCCCAGATTCTCCAGCGAATCGATCACGATCAGGCAATTCGGCCGCACATGTTTCATCACGTAACGCATCTTGTCTTTCGGCACGGCAATACAGCCGCCGGTAAAGGGCTTGTTCGGCCCGAAGCAGTGCATAAAGAGCGCCGATCCTTTCCCGGGTACGCGAAGGTGGTTATAGTTGATATTCAGGCAGTACTGATAATGTTCTTTGTAATCAATAATATGTTCGCTGTTTTCTTTGTCCAGGGTGGGATAGTTCCGGATATCCACCATGCGGTCATACTTCATGCCAGGCCGCTGATCACCCGACCAATAGATGTTATTATCAACCTGGGTATATGGAATGGCACAGCCGGGATCCGGGGCAATCCCAAAGGCTTTATTAAAACGGAAAGTACCTGCAGGCGATTTCCAATCCCCCTCTTTTTCTTTCCCCAGTCCTTCTCTGCCGATAAAGCCCGGCGTAGTCATAATCTGGTGCCAGCGTCCGTCTTTTTCTTTCTCATGCATGGAAATCCAGGCTGTCGTTTTGCCAACGCCGCCTACCACGATGAGCTGCTCTGTCTTTGCCGCGGCAGGCAGCGCCGTCACCCATTCCGGAGACAGCGTTTCTTTCGCGTGTCCGGTTTGCCCCGGCATGGAAAGAATCATAAGCGTAACCAACACCGCCAAACCAATTGAACGCATCTGTTTCATCACTTGTTTTCCTCCTTATATTGCATTAATAGGCACAATTTTAGCGCGCAAGGCCGGACGGCTTCAAGGCCTTTCATCTTAACGCCCTGTAATATGGATTCATGGTCAGGTTCACGATGTATTTCTACTACAATATAGAACATAAAAAGTCATCGCACCCGTTTTCCTGTCCTGTTTTTGGTGATATCTTTCATTTTCTTTTGTCCATGGCCTCTTTCCATGCCATGTATTCGTTCTTATCCAATTCCATTGCAAACCGCCAGCCATTCGCCAGTTCACAGAGAACAACATGCTTTTCATACGCCGGGGTTCCACTCAACGCGACTCCGATGATTCCCCATACCGGACCGCCCGCAAGATATCCAACCAAAGCGCCTGTCGCCGACCGGTTCGGAGAAGAATGGATTTCAGCGCTGACCTCTTCAACTTTTACAAGGGATTTAGCGATATCCAACTTTTGAACCGCCAACGTATCAAGCTGATAATTGTAGTATTGTATATCGAAACCCGATGAAAAGAAATGCTGTGATATGCCTACGATTTCTATATTTGAATCTTCGATTCCTCCTAAATATTTCGCCATGGCGTCTCCTTCACATCAGATTGCCACATCAATTTTGGCGCTTACACCTACTCCCTGGACACGAGTACAATGAGACGGATCAATCGAATCTACCGGTATCAATGCCTGTACACGGAATGATCGGTTCAGAAAATCCCCTTCCAGCGCCAACGCTCCCTTGCACTTGTCAACCAGAGAGCGAGGACCGCTGATCTGCGCCGCTCCTACATAACCTTTGGTGCCAACCGCAATAATCGGCACGACCTTGGTTGCATATGAATCAGAAACAGGGTATTTTGCTGTCAGCTTGTTGATAAAGGTGTTCAGTTCGTTTCCATACTTGTCTACCAGCCAAACGATACCTCCTGTTTTAACCGCACAAGATTATTATACCAAAAAAAGAGGTGGCCATGCCAGCCATCTCCAATTATATGATTCATTTGCAAGTGACGCCCAAACAACGCACTTTTCTAAGCTCCTATTGTTCACAGATTTCAGTGAAACTGAGCTTTTCATTTTGTTCCAAAAGTTTCTTAACAAGCGGACTGACATGAATCAGCGTTACACCGCACCTCGTTTTTTCCTGCATGGTCAGCAGCACGCGAACACCTGCAGAGGAAATATACGTAAGCCTTTCACAATCCACAATCACCCTTTCAATATTTGTTGCAGTTTTTTCTTTCTCCCATTTCAGCAACAGCTCCGGTGCCGTGATGCTGTCGAGCCTGCCGCAAAGCGAAACACGGAACAATCCGTTTTCCATGGTATAGTGCATCGCAAAGGGTTGTTCCTTATTCGTTGTATCACTTCGGAGTTTGCGCGCCCCGTCCAGGGTGATGACCCAATAATAGCAATTACCTATCGCCTTCTTGAACTGTACTATTTGTTCCGACGTAAGGAAGCGATACGTACTGAGTTCGGGCATATACTCCGCCAGATTAAGCTTTTCGGCCTTTAAGCCAAATTTTGCCAGAAACGCTTCTGTCCGCTTGACTGAACCGGGAATATCCGCCGCATCAATGATAAACGAATTGGAGAGGTTGGCCACATCTGACTGTTTCTTGGCAGCGTTCCCGGCCGCCTCCAGCTTTTTCATCCAGTCTTCCCCAAAGAGGGATTGAAACGTCAGGAAGAACTGGATCATAAATTCCGGGTCCGGTGTAAACCAGGCACCGCCATGCACTTCCAGCAACGTGCAGACATTATTTACAACAGCCTCCAGCTCGCTTTCGGTAAAGTACATCATCATGCCTTCCGTTGTGATACACAGAGGCCCTGCCGTTTTTTCCAGCGCCGCGTCCAGCGAGTCATAATTAGTGGCATCGACCGGATGAAAGGCCATGCGCTCCGGATACGCTGTAAGGGAATGCATAACCGGTTCCATTTCCTGCACGACGATGGGAAGATCCAGCCCAATAAACTGAATCCCCTTAGCCGTCAAATGGAGTGCCTTCGGCGTATAGCCACAGGGCAGATCTACACAGGTACGGTAACCGGAATTTTCAATCAGGGAACACATGGTGCGGTACTTTGCTTCCACCACCAGTGCGTTGCCAAGGATCACTGTGGAACCCGACAAATCCTGAAGCGGTTCCTTATTTTCTATTTTCAGGGAACGGACAATGCGTTCAGCATCCGGTATTTCCGCCTGCGCCATCAGGCAAACCGCTGTTTTTGCTGTCACGAATACGGGATTGGTCCGTGCCATTGCGCTGTAATCAGATTCAGTGTTCATAAGAGAATACACCTGCTAATATATACAAAACAAAGTTGCCAAAATTGATATGGAAGCTAATCTATATTGCCAACAGAGTCTAGGAATTCTGCTCGCGCGCGGCGACGATATCTAAAAGGTAGCAGGGGGTAAAGAACTTGTCCATGAACTGGTAGTAGCCGACCAAGGGGAGGACGGCCTTGTACTGGTCAACCAGCAGGTCCTGTTCGATACGCATGTTACCCGGTCCGGCGATGACCATGACGTTCTGGTCGTCGGCCGAGTATGCCTTCCATTCGACCTTGTCTGTCGACGGGTTGCCGCAGCGTGCGAAATTTGTCCACATCTGCTGAACGGCCGTGAAGACTTCATCGGAGACGTTTGTGCCGTTGAAGGGGCAGCTCGTCCCGACGCCGCGAAGATTGAACACGAATATGAGCTCCACGGAATGTGCTGCTCCAACCTCTGCATTGCTGCCCGGGTACGACCAGTAGTAGCAGAACGTCTTGTTGAAAGCACTTTGCGTGTCAAGCTGTTGGAGCATGGGGACTCTGAACATGAGATCATTTATGAACTCCGTCTCAATCAGTCCCGGTTCCTGGGACCTGCAGACCCGCCAGAATTCCTCGTAATACTTCTTGTCCTCTTCCTTTAGGCAGTGGGCTGCGTCGCCCACGGCGCGCCGGGCAAATATCTTTTGCTCTTCCATGGTCAGACACGGGCCCTCGCCCATGAACAACCTGGCCTCGTCGGCCGTGCTGCCTGCCATGATAGATATGTGCTTTGCATAGCCTTTCCGGTACAGCTCGATGGGCGCCTCGGGAAGCACCTCAGTTCCGTAGTAGGGACAGGACGTGAAATTGCCGACCGCTCCGACATACGCCGCCTGGAGTTCCTCTTCAGTCAGCGCCATGATATCGTCCATGGTCTTGCAGCCGGTGTACTCGAGCAGCGCCTTCGTCTTGCCCTGCGCGGCTTCACAGTCGACCGGGAAGGCCAGGGTGGCCGAGCCGCTCTGGGCGATGACCTTCTGGAAATACCGGTTCGCCTCCTTCATGACCGGCAGAATGGAGACCGAGCCGCCGCCGGCGCTTTGTCCGAAGATGGTCACGTTGTCGGGGTCGCCGCCGAAAGCGGCGATGTTCTCGTGCACCCACCTGAGCGCCATAGCCTGGTCCAGCAGGCCGTTGCAGGGCGCTGTCTTGAAATTTTCGCCGCCGGGCACCGATGAGAAGTCCATAAAGCCGTACATATTCAGGCGGTAGTTGATATTCACCATGATGATGTCGCTATGCGCCTGAACGAGGTTGGCTCCGCTGTAGGAGATTTGTGAACCCGAGCCGATGACGTACGCCCCGCCGTGGATCCAGACCATCACCGGCTTCTTCTCGGTCTTGTCGTCGGCATTGACCCAGATATTCAGGTAGAGACAGTCCTCGGAGACCAGCTTCTGTATGCAATCCGGGTAGCCTAGTGAGCCGAAAGCACCCTTTCCGTAGTACCTGGCCTCGAAGACCCGGTCGCTCGCGTCCACGTACTCCGGCGCCTTGAAGCGGCGCTCGCCCACAGGCGGCTTCGCGTAGGGGATGCCCAGCCACGACGCGACCCCGTGCTCCTCGGTTCCGACGAAGGTGCCGTTCACGCACTTCACTGCATGGGCCTTGTCGAAGCCTCCCGTGATTTCGCTGTTCAAGTACTCGTACGGCTCGTATCTGATTAGATCCTTGAATTCCCTTTTCATAGCTCGAATTCCTTTCTTTCCCTATAATGTAAAATACTTTGTCAGCGGGCAGGTACGCTCCCAGTCTATGATACCGTAATCGGCCATGTAATTACCTACGCCAAACTGGCGCACACCTTATTATTAATTATAACAAAACAACCGCAGATAAATCTACGGCTTGAACCACAAAAAATCACCGGACACTTTTATACGCCCGGTGAGGAGATTAAAACCTAAAGCACTACGAAGATATCTTTTACTGATTCACCTGTGTCCGCAACTGGATCGCCTCTGCAATATGTGACGGTTGAATATCGTCGCTGCCGGCCAGGTCAGCAATGGTACGGGCCACTTTCAGAATCCGGTCGTAGCTGCGGGCACTGAGTCCCAATTTGCAAAAGGCGTTTTCCATCAACGTGTTGCAAGATGCATCCAGTTTGCAGAATCGTTCCACCTGCCGGTGGTTCATGGCGGCATTACAGAAAACACCATACCGTTTTAAACGTTTCAGCTGAATCGTACAGGCCGCACAAACACGTTCACGAATCTGCGCTGATGTTTCTTCCGCTTCCGTGGTCCGCAAGTCTTCATATTTCACACGGGGCACATGAACCTGCAGGTCAATGCGGTCGGATAAAGGGCCGGAAATCTTGCGCTGATACCGTTCAATCTCAAAAGGACGGCAGGTACATTCTTTTGTCTCGTCACCAAAAAATCCGCAGGGACAAGGGTTCTGGGCGCAACACAAAAGGAACGAAGCAGGGAAAACATAGGATCCCTGCACCCGGCTGATTGTTACAGCGTGATCTTCCAGCGGCTGACGCAGCACTTCCAGCGCAGCCTTGGAAAACTCCGGGAACTCGTCCAGGAACAGCACACCGTTGTGGCTCAGCGTCACTTCCCCCGGAACGGGAACCGTTCCTCCGCCAATCAGGGCGCTTAACGTAATGGTATGGTGCGGACTGCGGAACGGCCGCCGGTTCATCAGGTTCGATTTGTTGTTCAGGAGGCCCGCGATACTGTAGATTTTCGTAACCTCCAGGGCTTCTTCCTTGGTCATGGGCGGCAGAATGGTGGGCAGCCTGCGGGCCAGCATGGTTTTTCCGCTGCCGGGGGAACCTGTCAGCAGAATATTATGTCCTCCTGCCGCCGCAATTTCCAGTGCCCGTTTTACCACTTTCTGGCCGTGAACGTCTGCAAAGTCAATCTCCGCCCTCTCCGGTTCCGAAAGATCCAGTTCCTTATGTTGCAGCGGTTCCAGACAGGGGCGCAGCAAATGGGTCACCAGCTGTTTTAAATGCACCGGCGTGAAAATTGCGATATCGTCTACCAGACGCCCTTCTTCCCCGTTACCTTGCGGAATGAAGACCTCAGGCATATGCTGACGACGGGCGTCCAGCACCATGGGAAGCACCCCGTTTACTTCTCTGATTGCTCCCTCAAGGGAAAGTTCCCCGACAAACACCCTGTCCTGAACTTTATCCTGAGGCAGCACTCCAAGAGAGACCAGGATCCCGATGGCAATGGGCAGGTCCAGCCCGCTGCCATCCTTTCGCAAATTGGCCGGCGCCAGGTTAACCGTGATCCGGTTCTGTGGAAAGGGAAAGCCTGAATTTTTCAGCGCCGTCCGCACCCGTTCCCGTGATTCACGAATCGCCATGTCCGGCAGCCCCACGATCTCGAAGGCAGGCAGGCCCCGTTCGATATCCACCTCCACGATCACCCCCGCACCGTTTAAACCTACGGGCGTTTCACCTAATACTCTTGCGTACAAATAGCATCACTCTCCTGTCGATTAAATTTTTCAAATTTCCTGTTACACTGTTGGTTTCCTCAGCCATCACCATTTCGACTGGTTGAATTCAATATTGGAGATTCGCTTCTTCTGATGGATAATCCCCATGAATCCCCAGACCCTGTTACTGTTAAGACCGGTTGAAGTCACTATCGCAAAACAAAACTCAAAAACAGCTCTGCAGCCAGCGGATTTTCGCCGTTTTACCCACGACCCACACTTCAATTACATCAAAGCAGAGGTCTGAATAGTACTGTTCCTGCTCCTGCAGCCAGACCAGCGCGGTTTTGCGTAATTTCTGCTGTTTTGTATAGGTGACTGCAGCGCCCGGAGTACCGTACTCTGATCCGGTCCGGGTCTTCACTTCCACAAAATGTACGCCGTTTCCCTGCCCCATCGTCGCATCCGCATTCATCCCCTCCGCCGTTTCATCAAAATACATTTCATTTTCATAATCGCTCTCATTAATTTTTACCGCAATCAGGTCCAATTCTCCCCAGCGGCTGTGAAAATTCCGCTCCACAATTTGCAGACCTTTCCGCTCCAGAAATTCCGCGGCGATTTCTTCTCCCCGTCTGCCGATTTCCTTTTTCGTTAGAATAATTTACGCCTCCAAATCTTCCAGCAGCGCTTTCAGTCCTGCATCTTCTTTTCCGTTTTCCGGCTCAAACAGGTAATTGTCCCGTTCCTCCACAGGGGTCAGGTTCATACTGCGGATCGGTTCGTAACTGCGGCGATGGATCTTCGTAGCGCCGAACTGGCGGATCGCGTCCATGTGCAGCTGACTGCCGTACCCTTTGTTCTGTGCCAGGCCGTATTGGGGATAAGCCAAAGCCAGCTCCTGCATGAGACGGTCACGGGTTACCTTTGCCACAACGGAAGCCGCGGCAATGGAAGCGCTAAGGGCATCGCCGTGAATGATGGGAACGGTCTCAATGCCTTCCACATGAGGATGCATGGCATCCACCAGCGCCACCTGGGGACGCACCCGGATCTGGCGCAGGATCTGCTCCATGCCTTCCTGGGTTGCGTGGTAAATATTCTCTTTATCAATATTGGAAATACTGACAACATTGACCAGCACAGCAACCGCCTTTTCCAGAATCTCCGGATACAGCGCTTCCCGCTTTGCTTCACTGAGCTTTTTGCTGTCGTTCAGCCCGGCGATAAACACGTCCTCCTGCAAAATGACCCCGGCAATGACCAACGGACCAGCCAGGGGTCCCCGGCCTGCTTCGTCCACGCCCACAATATATTGAATGCCTGGCAACACCATGTATTCTTTTTCATAACGCAGCATGTTGGCAAAACGCAGGCGTTCCTGCTTTTCCTTTTCCCGTTTTTTATCGTACGCTGCCAGCAGTTTCTGCACGCCGGCCCGCTCGTCTTTTTTCAGTTCCGTCAGCTGCTCTTCCGTCGGATTTCCGGCTAATATGGTTTTGATTTCTGCTAATTTCATATGATTATCCTCCCCGGATGAAACCTGCCTGCGTTGCTTCATCCTGCCTTTTTAAATTGTACCGCCTTACCTGCCCTTTTGGCAACATCATTCCCGGAAATAAAAAAGCCGGCATTCAGCCGGCAATTTTTGTTTGATTTATGCAGATTATGATCTGACACAGATAACGTTATTTTGGTTCGTCTAACGTGAAGCGACCCATCTTTGCAGTTTTAAATTCATAGAGGACCATCTGCTCCACTTTGTTCAGATCCAGCACACCGCCGGCTTTCACACAGCCCCGGGCGGCGCCGATCTTTTCCATGACGGTTTCCGCCGTATCTACCGAGTCCAGTGTGATATGGTAAAACATAGCCAGCTGCTGCGGATATTTCTCCAGCATTTCCTGAAGCAACAGAACCAGCGCGTCCCTGCGGTCATAGATATCATCTTTTACCGCTCCGGTCAGAGCCAGGTGCAGCCCGGTCTCCGGATCTTCAAATTTAGGCCACAGCACCCCGGGCGTATCCAACAGCTGTAACCCTTTGGCAATGGTCACCCACTGCTTCTGTTTCGTCACGCCGGGACGGTCGGAAGCAATAGCCTTCACCTGCCCCGCCAGCCGGTTGATCAGCGTGGATTTTCCCACATTGGGCACGCCCACGATCATGAGCCGGACATCACGGTTCTTCACGCCCTTTTTCAGCCATTTCTCCGTAACGGGCCTTGCCGCTTCCTTCACCAGGCTGATCATCTGCTTGACACCTTTTCCCGTATGGCAGTCAATGGAACAGACCGGCACGCCCTCCTGTTTCAGCTTCTGCAACCAGGCTTCGGTTTTGACCGGGTCGGCCATATCCATCTTGTTCAACGCAATGACGCGGGGCTTGTTCCCTGCCATCTGCCGCAGCATGGGGTTGATACTGGAATCGGGAATACGGGCATCCAGCAGTTCCACCACCACGTCCACCAGGCGCAGCTGATCCTCCATCATGCGCCGGGCCTTGGTCATATGTCCGGGAAACCACTGAATCTTAAAATCTTTTACATCCATAACGACCTCACGGCATTCCTATCGGTGAATCACAGAAGCTCGCGTCAAAACCGCAATGCAAGCGCACGTCATATCCTTCACACTTCATCACAGTAAAAGCAACGCTGAAGCTTACGGCAGTTTCCGGAACCGTTCAAAAGGCCAGAACACAGCGGCAGCCTTGCCTTTCACCAGACGCAGCGGTACAAAATCCACGTCCGCAAAACGGCTGTCTTCCGAATTGTTGCGGTTATCGCCCAGCACGAAAATGTGGTCCTTGGGCACCAGGCTCTTGCGGTAATTGGAATGGTTCAGCCCTTTCGGGTCTTCTTTCCAGGTATAGGGTTCGTCGATTTTCTTCCCGTTGATCAGCACGGCTCCGTCGCGCATTTCCACCGTATCGCCGCCCACCGCGATAACACGTTTGATAAAATCGCGGCTTTCGTCTTTCGGATACCGGAACACGACGATCTCATTCCGTTTCGGATCTTCCAAAAAGTAAATGATTTTATTGACAATCAGCCGTTCCTGATGGAACAGCGTCGGGTACATGGATGTCCCTTCCACTTTATAGGGTTCAAAGATAAAAGTGCGGATACAAAAGGCCAGCGCCACCGCCACTATAATAGAAACAAGCCAGTCATTCAGCGAATCCTGAAAGGATTCTCCGGATTTATCGCTCATACAGCTTACCCCTCTCAATAGACAAACCGATCCAGATACAGTGAGAAGCCCCGTTCACGCTGAAACATAATCCTCCTGCCTAAACCGGCACTTCCCAAAGCAATGAACCGAACGGTTCCTGTTTTTCCACGGTAACAAAAAAGAGGACTGCCTTTGCAGCCCCCTTTATGCACTACGTTAGCGACGTTCACGGATACGAGCAGCTTTACCGGTAAGGTTACGCAGATAATACAGTTTGGCTCTGCGAACAACACCCTTGCGCGCTACTACGATCTTCTCCAGACGCGGGCTGTGTACCGGGAAAGTTCTTTCTACGCCAACGCCGTAGGAAATACGGCGGACGGTGAACATTTCGCGGACACCGGAACCACTCCGGGAGATTACAACGCCTTCAAATAACTGTACGCGTTCCCGTGTACCTTCAACAACCTTTACATAAACTTTAACGGTGTCGCCGGCACGGAACTCGGGGATATCAGAACGTAACTGTTCTTTATCCAGTGCTTCAATGATGTTCATGTTTTCCTCCTAAACCACACAAGCTATCGTGTTGCAAGCTTTTTTTACAAAATTTGCAACAAAATTTACAAATTAATAAAAACGAATCCTCAAACTGACAATAATCAGCTTCATTGACAGGAACTGTCATCCTGTGAAAGTTCTTCTTTAATTTCCTGCAGCAGTTTCGCGTCCTGCTTATCCGGTTCTGCCGGCAGCATATCCGGCCGCAGCAGATACGTAGCCTTCAGCGCTTCTTTTCTCCGCCACCGGGCAATCAGCTGGTGGTTGCCGTTTCGCAGCACTTCCGGCACTTCCATGCCTTCAAACACCACCGGACGGGTATACTGGGGATATTCCAGCAGCCCGCTGGAGAAGGAATCCTCCTCCGCGCTGGCCAGCTTACCCAGCACGCCGGGCACAAAACGGCTCACCGCGTCCATGATCAGCAGGGCCGGCAGCTCGCCGCCCGTCAACACAAAATCGCCGATGCTGACCTTCCGGTCCACCCAGTGATAGATACGTTCGTCAAAGCCTTCATAATGCCCGCAGACAAAAATCAGGCCCGATTCATTTTTCGCCCAGGTTTCTGCCAGCGACTGTCGGAAGGTAACGCCTCCCGGACTCATGGCGATTACAGGAGCGCCCGGCGCTTTGGCCTTCGCTGCTTTAATCGCTTCCACCACCGGTTCCGGTTTCAGCACCATGCCCACGCCGCCCCCAAAAGGCGCGTCGTCCACCGAATGATGCCGGTCCAGGGAAAAGTCCCGGGGGTTGACACATTCCATCGCAATGATGCCCGTGTCCAGGGCGCGCTTCAGCACACTGTGACCTGCCGCGGCTTCAATCTGTTCCGGAAACAGGGTGACAAAGACAAATTTCATTGTATCTCTTCCTCATTGCCGATCCTTACGCAGGCATTTCACAAAGAACGGTTACCGTATTTCTTCCTCGTCCCATTCCGGCAGACGGACAATGATCCGCCGGTTCGGCAGATCGATTTCCCGGATGTTTTCCGGAATGTTAGCCACCAGGATGTCCTTGCCTTCCGGGGGCTGGATCACATACACATCCCTGCTGCCGGTTTGCAGCACGTCCTTGAATACGCCGATTTGTCCGCCCTCTTCATCCAGCACCGGCAGACCGATCAGGTCGCCTACATAGTAACGGCCTTCCGGAAGCTCCGGCATATCTTCCCGGTACACGGACACTTTCTGGCCCCGGAGCATTTCCGCTTCCTCTATGGAGGTAACCTCTTTCACGGTAACCAGCATGATGTTTTTGTGAGGCCGGGCCTTTACGATCTGCAGCCGCCGTTCATCAGGCAGCAGCAGATAGTCCATGTCCATAAACAGCTGCGTGTTGGAAGTCAGCGGCATAATACGTAAATCGCCCCGCACACCGTGCGGAGCGACGATCTGACCTAATACAACTTTTTGCATTGCGTTTCTCACATACGGAAAGCGATGATCTTTCCGTCTTCCGTTAAGATTTCCGCACCCATCAGCGCCTGCAGGTTGTCGCCCACTTTGACTTCAACCATGCGTTCCAACGGCGTACCGTAGCCGATTTCCGCGCCAAGCTGCAGATTTTGCGCCTGCTTCAGCTGTTCTTCCGCTTCCGCTTTCGCGTCGGTACGTTTCCGGCGTTCCACCTCAATCTGCTCGCGCAGACGGGGAGCTGCGGAAAGATCGTTGGCAGCCTGGTTCATCACCTGTTTCGCCTGGAAATCAAACTGATTCAGGTCTGCTTCCATTTGTTTTATTGTATTTTGGAGGTCTCCAATAATTTTCAGTTTCAAATCTTCCGTAACCTTTGCCTTCATGGCAACGGGAACACGGATCCACATAGAATCTGCCATAATTAACCACCTTTACGTTTCAGCTGTGAATCATTCACTCAACGATCTCTACGATAACTTTCACATTCTCACGGGTTGCAACCGCCTTCATAACGGAGCGGATCGCTTTTGCAATACGGCCCTGTTTACCGATTACCTTACCCATATCTTCAGGGGCAACATGGAGGCGGAGTACAGTTGTTGTACCAGTAGTTTCCTCCTCCACTGTCACTGCAGACGGATCGCTAACCAGAGACTTGGCCATAACTTCTACCAATTCCTTCATGCAAATCACGCCCCCTTACTTATTTCGCGCTTTTAACTTCCGCAAACTTCTTCATGATACCCTGTTTGCTGAACAGGTTTTTCACGGTATCAGTCGGCTGTGCGCCATTGCCCATCCATTTCAGGGCCTTTTCCTCGTCGATCTTTACGGCTGCCGGAGTGGTAGTCGGATCATAGGTGCCGATGGTTTCGATAAATCTGCCGTCACGCGGGAAACGCGCGTCAGCTACAACTACACGGTAGAACGGAGCTTTTTTAGCACCCATACGTTTTAAACGAATCTTTACTGCCATTTCAGTTTCACCTCCTTATCATGGAATTCAAACTTTTGACTTATTACCGGTTAATTAAATCGGGAGTTCAGACCTGAAACACAGCGCCGTCTCTCCCCCAGGCTTCGGAACGGTACAGTCCCTTACGCCTATTTATGCATAAAGGGAAGCATTTTGCCGCCCTTTGAAGCAAACTTGGCCATTCCCTGCATCTTCTTCATCAGCTTCTTGCTGTCGTCAAAGTTCTTCAGCAGGCGGTTCACGTCCTGAACCTTCATACCGCAGCCGGCGGCAATGCGCTTGCGGCGGCTGCCATTGATGATCTCCGGTTTCTGCCGTTCTTTCGGCGTCATGGACCGGATGATCGCTTCTACTCTGGCGAATTCCTTTTCATCCACATTGGCTTCTTTCAGCTTCTGGCTGATGCCGCCCATGCCGGGAATCATGCCCAGGATGGTATCCAGGGAGCCCAGCTTTTTAATCTGCTGCATCTGCTCCAGGAACTGTTCCAGGGTGAACTCGTCTTTCTTGAGCTTCTTCTCCATCTCCAGCGCTTTGGCCAGATCCGTGGTATCTTTGATCTTATCGATCAGGGACAGGATATCGCCCATGCCCAGGATACGGGAAGCCATACGGTCCGGATAGAACGGTTCCAGCGCGTCCAGCTTTTCACCCATACCTACGAATTTTACCGGACAGCCGGTCACTTCCCGCACGGAAAGCACCGCGCCGCCCCGGGCATCGCCGTCCAGTTTGGTCACCACCAGGCCCGTCAGGCCCAGGTCTTTATTGAAGGTGTCCGCCACGGTCACGGCGTCCTGGCCGGTCATAGCGTCCACGGTCAGCAGAATCTCGTGAGGCTGTACAGTTGCCTTGATATTCTGCAGTTCTTCCATCAGTTTCTCGTCAATGTGCAGACGACCGGCGGTATCGATGATGATCGTATCGCAGGCCAGGTGCGCCGCTTTTTCCAGCGACTGCCGGGCAATCTCAACCGGCGACACCTCGTTCCCCAGAGAGAACACCGGCACGCCAACCTGCTCGCCCAGTACCTGCAGCTGGGTAATCGCAGCCGGACGGTATACGTCGGCGGCCACCAGCAGCGGGCTCTTCTTCTTCTTTTTCAGGTTGAAGGCCAGCTTACCCACCGTGGTGGTTTTACCGGTACCCTGCAGACCTACCAGCATGATGATGGTAGGCGGCTTATCCGCCACCGTCAGCTTGGCCTGGGTTCCGCCCAGGAGCTCCGTCAGCTCTTCGTCAACAATCTTGATGATCTGCTGGCTGGGGCTCAGGTTCTGCTGAATCTCCGCGCCTAACGCGCGCTCTTTGATTTTTGCGACAAAGTTTTTAACTACTTTAAAGTTTACGTCAGCCTCCAACAGGGCCATGCGGACTTCCCGAAGGGGCGCCTTCAGATCCTCTTCCGTAATCTCCTTGGTGCCGCGGAACATCTTGATTGCGTTCTGCAACCGTTCTGATAAACTCTCAAAAGCCATTCAGTTACCTGCTTTCATCATTCAATTCCTGCATGATCTCCCGCAAACGGGATATCTTTGTATCTTTATGTTTTTCTGCCGCGCCGTCCAGGATTGCTTCCGCTTCAACCGTCAGCATCCTCATCTTTTCCACGCGCTGCAAAAAGCCCAACATTTCTTCGTAATGCTCCAGCGTCTGCTCCACCCGCTTCAGTAAATCGTGGATGGCCTGCCGGGACACGTTCATTTCTTCGGCGACTTCCGCCAGGGAATAATCTTCACAAAAATACAGCTCCAGGCACTGCCGCTGCTTTTCCGTCAGCAGGGCGCCATAGATTTCATACAGACTGCCGAACCGGATCCGGTCGTTAAAATCAGTTGCCGCCATTGTGTCTATCTCATTCCCTTCTGCTCAACATGAGCATTATACACGGATTAAGAAAAGCTGTCAAGTATTTTTGCTTGACAGCTTAAAATATTATGGCTTACTGTATGTAGTTTTTAATACCAAAACTACAACCTGTTCCTTTCGTCCAAACCATCGATTTTCGTCCGAATTTAACATAATTTGGATGAAGGCTCAAGATGTTGGACGAAAGATATGACTCAAAACCCCAGTGCCTGCATCAGCTTCAGCGCTAAAGGGACCACCAGCAGGCCCGGCAGGTAATTTAACACTTTCAATTTGGTTACACCCAGCATGTTAAAGCCGATGGCCAGGATCATCAGGCTGCCGGTACTCACCAGTTCCTTAATCAGCGTTTCGGATAAATAAGGGGCAATGTATTCTGCCAGCAGCACGATACCGCCCTGGAAGACCAGCGTGAACAGCGCGGAACCCATAACTCCCACGCCCATAGCCGCCGCCATGGGGATGCCGGAAATCAGATCCAGCAGGGACTTTGTATACAGCATGCCGAAATTGCCCCGCAGGCCTGCGTCAAGGGAACCCACAATGGTCATGGCCCCCACGTTCATAATCAGGCAGGATGTCACAAAGGCCTGAGCGATCTTCGCCCCTTCCCCTTTCCCGCTAAAACGGGAGGTCAGCCGTTCCGCAGCCCGGTTAATGCGTCCGTCCACATCCAGCAGTTCACCGATGACAATACCCACAATAGTAGATAAAATCAAAACCAGAATATACTCTTCCTCGATCATCCCCTGGATACCGATGAAGATTGTACACAGACCAAGGCCTTTCATCATGGCATCGGAAACAGACTCGGGCAGCCCCTTGCGAAGCAGGAGCCCCACGGAAGCGCCAATCAGTATTGTAATGGTATTGACAATAACCGCAAACATAAAAATGCAATCCCCTCAACGTGATGTAATGCGGCGACGCCGGCAAAAAAGCCGGAGTCGCCGATTTTTCATGATTTACCGGACAAACGCAGGAACTTCTGACAGACAAAGCTCATGTATCTTCAACCTTATCTTTACTCCTTTTATTCCTCATCCGTGGCAAACAACGCGTCCACAAACTTTTCCGGTTCAAAGGGACGGAAGTCCATGATTCCTTCCCCGATACCGATCCATTTTACCGGCAGGCCCAGTTCTTCCCGGATAGCCACCACCACGCCGCCTTTCGCCGTGCCGTCCAGTTTGGTCAGCACCACACCGGTAATCTTGGTGGTTTCCGTGAACACCTTGGCCTGGGTGATAGCATTCTGTCCGGTGGTGGCGTCCAGCACCAGGAACACTTCGTGGGGCGCTTCCGGAATTTCCCGTTTGATGATCCGGTCAATCTTGCCCAGCTCGTTCATCAGGTTGACTTTGTTATGCAGACGCCCTGCCGTATCAATAAACAGCACGTCAATGCCCCGGGCCTTGGCCGCTTTCAGCGCATCAAACACAACCGCAGCCGGATCCGCCCCTTCCTCGTGTGCGATCACATCACACTGGGCCCGCTCGCCCCAGATTTTCAGCTGGGCGGACGCGGCAGCCCGGAAGGTATCCCCTGCCGCCATCATCACTTTGTAATTAAACAGACGGAAGTAGTTGGACAGTTTGCCGATGGTGGTGGTCTTCCCCACCCCGTTGACGCCTACCACCAGAATTACGGTGGGACGGGCTCCGATACGGGTCCGCACGCCGTCATCCTTTAACATGGCGGCAATCTGTTTCTTCAGGAACGGAAGCACATCCTCCGTCCCGTTGATTTCTCTTTTCTTAGCTGCCTGACGCACGTCCTCGATCAGTTTTTCCGTAGTCTTCACACCCACGTCGGCCGTCAGCAGGATCATCTCCAGCTCTTCCAGAAAATCTTCATCCACTTTGGCAGACATACCCACCAGTTCCGTGATCCGGTCGGTGAAATTCTGGCGTGTCTTGGTCAGCCCCGACTTCAGTTTCTCAAAAAAGCCCATGGCGCTACTTCCTTTCTATATGTAAAATAAACTTTTAGTAACAATCACTACACGCTGTCCTTAACCAGCTTGTCGCTCATCTTCACGGAAAGAATCTTGGATACGCCGGATTCCTCCATGGTCACCCCGTACATTACATTGGCCGCTTCCATGGTGCCCTTCCGGTGGGTGATGACGATAAACTGGGTCTGCATGGCATAGCCTTCCAGGAATTTGGAGAAGCGTCCGATATTAGCGTCGTCCAGCGGCGCATCAATCTCATCCAGAATACAGAACGGCGAAGGATGGTAACTCAGCAGGGCAAACAACAGCGCAATGACCGTCAGCGCCCGCTCCCCGCCGGAAAGAAGGAACAGGCTCTGAAGTTTCTTCCCCGGAGGCTGCGCCTCGATGTCAATGCCGGACTCCAGAATATTATCCGGATCCGACAGTTTCAGTACTGCAGTGCCCCCGCCAAAGAGCTGCACATACGTGTTTTGGAAAAAGCCGTTGATTTTGCCGAAGGCTTCCTTGAACCGTTTCGTCATCCCCGCATTGATTTCCGAGATGACGGACTCCAGCTTGTCCCGGGCCTCGCAGAGGTCGGTATACTGCTTCTGCAAAAACTCATAGCGTTCGCTGACCGCTTTGTACTCTTCAATGGCGCCGGGGTTCACCGACCCCAGGTCATCCATCTGCCGCTGCAGCGAAGCCTGCATCCGGCGCAGGGCCGTTTCACTCTTGTCCTCCAGCACGCCTTCCGCTTTCGCCTCTTCTTTGGCTTCCGCCAGGTTCACTTTGTATTCCGAAGTCAGCTGCTCCAGCGCGTTCTGGTAATCGCTTTCCAGTTTGGCGTTGTCTACCTCGTTCTGATGCACTTTGGCTTCCGCTTTGGCCAGCTCGCCCCGCAGGGTTTTCAGCTTTTCGCCTGCCGCCCCCTGCTTTTGGGTCAAATCCAGCCGCTGCTCCGTATAATCGTGCTGACCGGTAAGGATATCTTGCAGTTCCTGCATGAGTGCCTTGCTCTGTTCCACCAGCTCTGTCTTTTTCTGTTTACTGCTTTCAATGGTCTTTTCTAACTTTTCGTGTTCGTCCGTATCCGCGTTAAACTCAGCTTGCAGCCGTCCCAGATCGCTGTCCAGCTGCTGCATGCGCTCGCTTTTCAGCTGCCGCTGGGTGTTGGCGGTCTCCGCCTGAACCCGTGCATCCTGCAATCGTAACGCCAGCGTTTCCAACGCGCTCTTGTCAGACGCTATCTTCTTCTGCAGCGCGTCCAGCGTATTCTTCGCTTCTTCGTTAGCCGCTTCCATCTCCTGCAGCGGCTTTCGTTTATCCGCCAGCAGCTGCCGCACGGACAGATATTCGTTTGCCAGCTGGCTGCGGGTGTCCATGGCCAGCTCCAGCGCCTCGTTCTCCCGTTTCAGCTCATCGGACAGGCGCTGCTCTTCCGCTTTCATCTCCGTCAGGCGGATGTTCTTCTGCTGTACGGTATCCCGCAACACGGAGAGCCGTTTTTCCTGTTCCTGCAGTTCATCTTCCAGGACTTCCTTTTCTTCCTGAATGGCCAGCAGGTTTTTATTGAATTTCCGTAACGCCGCTTCCTGCGCTTTCACATCCCGTTCCCGGGTCAGATAGCCGGACTCTTTCTTCGGGCGGCTGCCATCCATGGTTTCCGCCACCAGTACCCGGCCGATAAGGAACCGGATTGCTGGTTTCACTTCTTCCTTACACTGCAGCAGGTCCGCCGCAAAGCCACGGACTCCCGGCAGTCTGGCCAGCGCTTTTTCCTCCGCTTTCAGCACCGGCTCTTTTATGGTGTCCAGGGGCAGGAAAGTCGCCCGGCCCTCTTTGCGCTCCTTCAGATACCGGATGGCCTGCTTCGCCGCGTCCGCCGACTGAATTACGATATTTTGAGAGCCGGCGCCCAATGCCGTTTCCATCGCAGTCACATACTCCGGTTCCACGGAAATCAGCGCCGCAGCCGGCCCGATCACATCCGCATGCCAGCTTTCCCGGCTCTGCATGACCGCTTTTACACCGAAGCCGAAGCCTTCCAGAGATTGCTGCATATCCCGCAGCAGATGCAGCCGGGATTCCACCGCCGCAATCTGGGTCTGGCATTCATTGTATTTTTTATCCACGCCCTGAAAGGCCTGACGTTTTTCCGCCGCCCTGGCCGCCAGTTCGTTTCCTTCCTTTATATAGCGGGCTATATCCTGTTCCAGTTCCCCCTTGCGGGAAATCAGCCCCCGCTGTTCTTCCGTTAATTCCGCCACCCGCTGTTCCGCGGCGTCCACGTCGTCTTTCAGCCGGTTGCGGCGGTTCATGCGTTGTTCCTGTTCCGTTTCCAGCTGCCGGATTTCATTGCGCAATTCCACCATTTTGCGCATATCTTCAAAATTGCTGTCCGTCAGCTCCTGAATCTTTGCCTCGTTATCTTTCTGGGCCTGCAGACGTTCCTGCTGCTGCTGTTCCAGATTCGTAACCTGCTCAGCCGCCTCGTCCCGTTTGGCTTCCAGCACGTCAAACTCTTTGGCCAGCGTTTCCATCTGGGCCGTCCACTGCTTGATCTGTTCCTGCAGCTTCACGTCGCGTTTTGCAATATTGCCCTGCTGCCGGATGCTCTGCTCAATACGTTCGTCCAGCACGGCGTCTTCGCCCTTGATAGCTTCCAGCGCCTTTTCTTTTTCTGTAATGCCGGCCTGGATGTGGGACACCTGGTCGTTCAGCGCGTCCAGCTCCTGCTGCAATTCGGTCAGGAACGCCTCCTGCTCGCTCACTTCTGTGCTTTTTTCCAGAAAGATGAGGTTGCAGTCCTCCTGCTCCTGCTGCAGTTTGGCCCGGGCCTGCTCGATGGTTTCCACCCGCTGCACGAACTGGGTCAGCTTGCAGAGCCGCAGTTTCCCGTTCAGTTCGTTGTAGCGCATGGTTCGCTCCGACTCGATCCGCAGCGGCTCTACCCGGCTCTCCACTTCGCTCTTGATGTCGTTGATGCGGGTCAGGTTGTTGGCCGTATCGTCCAGACGGCGCGTGGCTTCCTTCTTCCGCATACGGAACCGGGCGATGCCTGCCGCCTCCTCAAAGATAGAGCGCCGGTCTTCCGGACGGCTGTTCAGGATTTCGTCGATTTTATTCTGCCCGATGAGAAACATGGCGCCTTTGCCCATGCCCGTATCCGCCAGCAGATCCAGTATATCCTTTAATCTGCAGTTTTTCTTGTTGATGGCGTAATCGCTGTCGCCGGAACGGTACAGGCGACGGGTGATGCTCACCTCGTCAAAATCCAACGGCAGCATGTGGTCCCGGTTGTCGAAGACCAGGGTCACTTCTGCCACGCCTAAGGCACGGCGCCTGCTGGTACCTGAAAAGATAATATCTTCCATTTTGCTGCCACGGAGATATTTGGCGCTCTGTTCGCCTAACACCCAGCGCACCGCATCGGATATATTACTTTTGCCTGAACCGTTGGGTCCTACCACGGCGGTGATGCCCGCGCCGAATTCGAGGACGGTGCGGTCCGCGAAGGATTTGAACCCGAAGGCTGTAACTGATTTTAAAAACAAAACGAATCACCTGTATACCGGTCAGGAAAAGACTTTGCAAAACCGTACACGATTGCGATTCCATGGACTCATTCGCCTATGGCTTCGAAACTCGGGGCTACGCCCCTCAGACAATCTCGCCATAACGGCGAATTTCATCTCATGGAATGAAGCAATCGTTCCCGATGTTTTGCTTCAGTCTTTTTCTGACTACAAATTCTATTTACACTTTTTTAATGAACAAGCCCTCGCGCCCTCAGGGAGGACGCTCCGCATATTCAAAGGATCCCGGCCCTTTCTTTCAACGTAAACAAACACTACTTATGCTTTGTTGCTGCCTTTTTTCGCATTCTTCGCCGCTTTTTTGGCTTTTTCTTTTAATGCCATGGAGGCTTCCCGGGCTGCCTGGCGGCTGACCTGCCGGCGATTGGACCCGGTCTTGGGAGCGTGGCGTTTGTCCGCTACGGAGTTGCGACCTCTGGATTTCGGGGCTTCTTTTTTCTGTTCCGCTTCCCGTCTCCGGGCGGCGGCGATCCGGGTCCGGCGCACGATTTTGCGGCCGGTTGCCGTCTGCTTTTCCAGTGTCACACCCAGCTTTTTCTCTATATTGTGCAGCCAGCGCAGTTCTTCCGGCGTGTACAGGGTAACGGCGACGCCGTCTTTGCCGGCGCGGCCTGTACGGCCTACCCGGTGCACATACCAGTCCGCGTCATGGGGCACGTCGTAGTTGATGACGTGGGTCACGCCTTCTACGTCCAGTCCCCGGGCCGCAATATCGCTGGCCGCCAGAATCTGGATTTTGGCGTCACGGAACTCTTTCATCACCGTTTTACGTTTTGCCGCGCTCATGTCGCCGGTGAGCACGGCCACATTATAGCCATGCTCGCCCAAAAAGGCGTCCACTTCTTTCGCCCGCTCTTTGCTGATGCAGAAGACCAGCATCAGATAGGGGTTCAGGCGGTCGATGAGCTTCATGAGAAGCTCCGGTTTCTTTTCTTCCGTGGTGCGGATGCAAATCTGCTGAATCGCCTTTACCACCGTTTCTGCCGGCGTAACATCAATGACCTGACAGTTGGTGGTCATGCTCCGTCCCAGCTTGTTGATTTCTTCCGAAACGGTAGCGGAACACAGCATGGTCTGCCGTTCCGGACCGGTCATGGCAATCAGCTTCGCCGCATCGTCCATAAAGCCCTGGGCCAGCATTTCGTCTACTTCGTCCAGCACCAGGAACTTGACGCCGCCCAAGTCCGTATTGCCTTTTTCAATATGGTCCAGCAGTCGTCCCGGGGTGCCGATCAGCACCTGGGCCTTGCCTGCCAGCTTGTTCTTCTGGGTTTCAAAATCACGGCCGCCGATGACCGCCAGCGTAGAGATCTCCAGTCCTTCCAGCACCTGCTTCATCACTTCATTGACCTGCTGGGCCAGTTCCCGGGTCGGCGTGATGACCAATGCCTGCACGTACTTTTTTGCCGGGTCGATCTTCTGGGCCAGGGGAATCAGAAAGGCCAGCGTCTTACCGGTTCCCGTCTGGGCCCGGGCCAGCACGTCCCGCCCTTTCAGCAAAGCAGGAATCGCCTGCTGCTGCACCGGCATGGGCGTTTTAATCCCCATCTTCTGCAAATTTTCCCTCACTTTGGGAAGTATGTTTATCTGTTCAAAAAAAGTGCTCATTTTTTACCTCAAAATCCTACACTAAAAATATCAATCCCTAACTCCTGCCGAAAGGGAAAAACATCGCAAACCCGTCAACGATTTCTATTCCATGGACTCATTCGCCTGTGGCTTCGAAACTCGAGGCTGCGCCTCTCAAACAGTCTCGCCACAACGGCGAATTTCATCTCATGGAATCACGCAATCGTTTCCGATGGTTTGCTCATGTTCTCCCTTTCAGCATAATTCAGGCACGATACTGCGCCTTATGGTTTTTTCTTACTTTCCGCACTGTGCTGCCACAGATACCATACGGCCAGGCTCCGCCAGGGCCGCCAGGGTTCCATCAGTTTGTTCAGCTGTCCCCGTTTAGGAACTTCTTTCAGTTTGCACAGCTTCTGCATTTCCTTTTTCAGCAGAAAATCATCTCCCGGCAGCACGTCCGGGCGGCACAGGGAAAGCAGCAGGAACATTTCGATAGTCCACTGCCCCAACCCCCGCACGGTTTTCAGCAGCTTGACGATCTGGGCGTCCGTCATCTCTGCAAAAGCCGTAAAATCAATGGTACGATCCAACACCAGCCGGGCGAATTCCTTCATATACGTTATCTTGATTGCCGAGAGGCCGCAGGTGGCAATGGTCTCGTCCGTGAGGGCCAGCAGCTTCTCCGGTATCACCGGGTTCCCCGCCAGATGCCGCAGCTGTTCCATGATCTTTGCGCTGGACTCCGGGGGCAGCTGCTGGGCCGCGATACCCGTCAGCAGCACCTCAAAATACCGCTCCAGTCCATCCGGTTCCAGCGTACAGTGTCCGTATTCGTTTATGAAAGGAAGCAGCTCTTTTGCATTTTCACGCAAAAAAGATTCACCGGCCAGCCAGTCTGTGTTTTTCTGCATTAACGCGCCCTCCATCACGCAGAAGCCTGAACATCTTCCGCAAACAATGTAAAACAGTTTGCGCCGCATCATACCATAATAAGCTCCGGTTTTCCGTTACTCTTATAGCAAATCAAACGTAAACTACCCCATATTAATTAGTATATTATACCACAAGTAATCCGATGCATTCAATAAGAAACTATGCCCTTCCCCCGCATAACGAAAAAGTCAGACCAGGAAGATGGTCTGGCTCCTGTTTTGTAGTGCGCCTGGCATTGGCGCACAACAAAAAACCTGCCCTTTCACTGAAAGGACAGGCAATTTTTTACTGGTGCCGGGGACACCATTGTCATCAAACCGGCAAATTAAAATCCGTGTACCTGTTAATTTGCATAAACATTATAACACAACAAGAAAACTATGCATATAGCTTTTTACAGTTTCCAACCGGAATACATTTTATTTTCTGCCAGTTTCAACTCATTTATTGGCTCATCAGTATCATTGTGCCAGTAAGCTTCTAATTTTGGAATATCTCCTTTTGTTAATTTGTCTGTAATTTCTTCTATTTTCCTGTCAATATCTGCTTTAAGTTGTGGTGGTTGCTGTGTATGTGTTTTACCAGTTTTTTCTTTGGCTGCATAGAATTTAAATTTATCTCTTCCGTCTTTTGATTCAGGAACCAGTTTAATCTGGTCTTTTTGGATCTGGTACAGCTGCGCTTTTCCTTTCACGATTATATCATTATCTTTGACTGCAATTTGTATGCCTTTTTCTTCTCGTATCACATAATAAATATCGCCCCGTATGACACGTTTCGGATACTCTTTTAATTGCGTCACTCCCTCTACCCGGCTTCGGTACGTTACTGTGGCCGGGATTTTTTCTGCAAAGATGACAGTTTCATTATCTAACTCTCTCGTCTTCGCCAGCAGATCGTTATAGTGTTCTATCATCTTCTTTTGTTGATTATTTTTTCTGTAAATCTGGTTGGCTTTGACAATAGTTGATTCGATATTTTCTCTGATATTCTTTTCGGTAAATTCCAATACTCCTTTATGAGTTGTTTCAGCTGCATTTTTATAATGGGTAATTAATTTACCTGCACGTTCTTTTTCCTGTTTAATTTGCGCCCATGTTTGTACATAATTTTCTCTGATTTCGTCAAAATTATCCGGATGTTCTTTTACCGCTTTGCTCCAAATATCTTTGTTTCGTTGTTCAGCAATCTTCGCATTTCTATAATCCCGTTTTGCTTTATTGTATTCACCCTGGAATACAATATCCAATGTTATATCACGAATAATTGTTTCCTGTTTATTTTTATTGGTTTTCAGGTTGGCTGTCAGTTCCTGCAAAAGGTTCTGATCTACTGGTTGCTTTTCTCCTGTAATCTTGATTTTTTTACGGATATTCCCTTCTTCGATCCGTAGCTTGATAAATGCCGGATTAACATTTTTATATAGGTGCTTATATTGTAATTTATATTCCTCTGATTTTTGGACAGCTGCATTGACCTTTTCCTGTAATTTTTCCTGAATATCTGCCACGGTAATAACATACGGATTATCTTCTTTTTCACCGTACATTGCCTGCCATTCTTCTTCATCCTGTCTGCGCAGCAGGTCGCGTTCTCTTTGTATCTCTTTGGCAAGTTTGCGCAACACAATATCCTGGACAAAATTGACCAGTTTAATTTCTTCTTTGGACATGTTTTCAACGTCATATTCTTTAGCCGGCAGCTCTTCAGCAATTTCGTTGTCCAGTTCCTGCTCTACTTCCAACTGCATCTGACGTATTTTTTTTATTGTTTTTGGATTTCTGTAAGCGTTTCCCATGTGTGGAGCCGGTTCACGATCCAGAAGCTTTGCTTCTTCAAATTTTCCCTGAGCTTCCAGATTAGTTTTTTGCTTTTTCAGTGTTTGGTGATCAATGTGCAGATTCAGCCCCTTCTCCCTAAATTTTTCATTGCACATATCAGCCCACATTTTACGCAATTCAAGGGTCGTGGAGTCCTGATCGAAGTATTGGGAAGTACGGTATCCCTGTGTTGGTTCTCCTTTCCGGTTCCGCGCATAGTTTTTAAAATATTTTTCTGGCCCTAACGGTCTGTCTTTTTCAATAATTTTTTCATTGAACATCAGATGTACATGAGGATTTCTTTGCGCCGGATCAAATGCTGATTCTTTGTCATGGATTGCATAGGTAAAGGCATGATGCTCGCTGATTCCTGTCCGCGCTAAAAACTGTTCAACCAGTTCCTGGTTTTCCGCCAGCGTAAATTCTGCTTGCAGCGCAATAATATATTCCCTGTATCCCCGGCCTTCCGGATTACGGTACTGCTCAACCTTCTGCCAAAAATCAGCTGCGCTGTCAGCCCATGCAGGCATGTTCCCGGATGCTTTATATACCAGGTCTTCTTCCCGTCCCCGTATATGTTCGTATTTGTTTTCCCGGCAGATGTAATCAAAGTGCAGTCCGGTATTCAGTTTTCCGCCGTTTTTCATTCGCCCGTGCGGGATTGTGGTAAAGGAATAATGTGCCATTGTCGAATGCCTTTGTGTAAGTTAAATATCATATTTTATGATAATCTGCTGAGGCAGATTCCAAAGGGCTGAAAGCCCTTCACCCGAAGAAAAATCTTTGATTTTTCGTAAGGGGCCGGCTGTGCCGGTCGGTCCAGCGTGTGGCTGGCGCATGGAAAACTCGGAACGAGTTTTCCGTAAATGCGCATTCCCAATTTTCGTATTTTATTTTAGCATTTTTCCGGATTAAATTCAACTCATTTTCTTTTTTATTATCGAATTATAAAATTTTAAAAATTTGTTTTGTCAAAAATAATCGCAGTTTACTATTGTTAAAAATTTTATTTTATGATACCATTTAGAAAATAAATCTTCACAAAGGAGTTTTTGTTATGAATGTGAAAGGCTTTTTTAAACCGAAAGGAAATCCGACAGATATTTTAAAACAAGGTATGCGTGGCCCCTACCAGCGATCTTTGGAAAATCTCACGTATAAGCTGGAACAGTCCCACCGGATTATCATTGTGCTGATCGTCTGTTTGGTGATCGCAATCCTGTCCATCGTCTTCATCAGCCTTACGGCCAATTATAAAACCTATGTCGTGCGGGTGGATTCATTGACAGGCCAGGTTGAAGCGGCACAGGAATTGAAGGCGACAAATTATTCTCCCAGGGATGCGGAAATCAAATATTTTCTTACCTCTCTTGTCGTAGATACCCGGACAATCGGACTGGATCCGGTCGCATATAAACAAAACTGGATGAAGGCTCAATATTTTCTGACGCCGTCTGCAGCACAGAAGCTGAACAGCATGGTTGCAAAGGAAAATCCGGTTGCAAAGATCAACAAGAAAGAAACGGTACACGTACAAATTAAAAGTGTAAATCTGCAACCAGGTACGCAGTCCACGTATCAGGTACGCTGGTCAGAAGATAATTTCAACCAAAACGGTATCCTGACACGACGGGATGATTACATCGGCTTATATACCGTGCAGGTTGTTCCGCCTAAAAAGGAAGATGAGCTGGCGATCAATCCGTTAGGTCTCCGGATCATAGATCTGAATTACAGCAAAGAAGCAGTAAAGGAGTGACCTGACATGAAAAAGATTTTGCTGTCCGCCGCTTTGCTCGCCGCTATATCCGTAACGTGTTTTGCGGATGAGCCGAAAGCTGTGTTCCGTGCAGACGATGCCAACATTACTGCCTCTCAGATGGTTTATGAATACGCTCCGGAAAGTTTGTATCATGTAGATACCCAGGTCGGATATATTACCGATATCATGTTGAAACCGGGCGAAGTCGTCCAGCATATTGCAGGGGGTGACACAGTACAATGGCTCGTAGACCAGGCAACGGTTAACGGTGTGGCTCATGTATATATTAAGCCGAAAGCCAAAGGTATTATGACAAACATGATCATCTCCACTGCGACACATTCCTATCGTCTCGTATTATCTTCTACCGATCAGTTTAATCCGATTGTTTCCTGGCGGTTTACGAATGAAGATAATGCAGCTGCTCAAAAGAGGGAAAGCCTGATCCGTTCAGCTAAAGGAATTCCACAGGATATTCCTGTATTTTCAGATGGAAATACCAAAAAGTTAAACTTCCATTACCGGTATATAAAAATGAAGAATCTGACTGATGATATGATTCCCATTTCTGTGTTCGATGACGGTGTACGAACCTATATCCGGATGAAGTCTTCCAACCGGTATGATCTGCCAGTTTTATATAACGTAGATAATCTGGATAAGAATAAGCTGACTTTGGTGAATTATCGAGTCAAAGGTAACATGTTCATTGCTGACAGATGCTTTACCAGGGCAAGGTTGAGTTTCGCAGCCAAACGCAGCTTAGATTTTGTACCGGAAAGTTGAGGAAAATGCCATGGGATTATTTAAAGATATTAAGAATTATATCAACCGTAAAAATCTTAAAAATGAGGATGATTCTTATAAAAATGAAGATGCAGAATTGGACAGCCGCTACATGCAGGATCCTGACGAAAATCCGGATGAAAACATTACTGATTATACTCCGGATCCTGATACCGGAAAAATCATTCGTGCGGAAGAAGAAAAGAATACGGGTACTCGCTTACAGAGCCAACGTATTTTGTTGATTGCTGCGGCAGTTGTTGTTCTTGGTTTTACGTTGCTGTTCGCAGCTGGAAAAGGCAAGCGGGTAAAGACGCAGCAGAACCCGGATTTGTCTATCAATACCAGCAAGACAAATAACCCTGCAGCATCATTGCCTGACAGCTACGGTCAGTTATCCAGATATGAGCAGCAGGCAAAGCCGAAAGAGCCGCCAGTCAGGCAGGTGATTCCGCAACCTGTACAGCAGCAGTATATACAGCCTTCACCGCCTCCGCAAGTTGCGCAAAATCGTAATGCTGCTCTTGATTTAGAGAAACAGATTTTATCATCTCCTATCTCGTTTAAACTGGATCAAACCTCGCAACAAAATTCAAACCAGAATACAGCAAACAATTACTCTGCTCCAACGGTGTATAACAACAATGAACAGGCGGTTTTTTCCAACGGGAACCGCTACGTCCTACACGCCGGGACAGTGATTCCCGCAACGATGCTGACAGGCGCGACCAGTGATTCCCCGCAAAGCGATATCGTGGCACAGGTCAGGCAGGATGTCTACGACTCTCTTACCGGTGAACATTTATTGATTCCCCAGGGCACACGATTGATTGGTCAAAGCGGAAGCGCAGGATCGAGGGGCAATAAACGATTGGGTGTTGTATTCACCCGTATCATTTTCCCGGACGGACGTTCCATAAATCTTCCAAAACAGCAGGGAATTGACGGTGCAGGGTATCCGGGTCTCAAGGATAAATACGACAGTCATTCCAGCACGTTATATCGCACCGCTTTCTTGTCTGCTATTTTTGCAGCGGCAGCACAAAGCGCAACTGGTAATACATCCGGAACTGATACCAGGTCACCCGGACAGGAAGCGGTTTCCGGAGCGGTTGCCGATGTGTTGCGCACAGCAAAAACCATTGTGGATCGTGATGCAAGCATCAATCCCACAATAGAAATCCGTCCAGGTTATCGTTTCAGTGTATTTATTAATCAGGATTTTGCGTTGAACGCATATTATCAGTAAAAATGATTCTATTTAAACTATTATTTTCTGTATTTCCTTTTATTATCTCGTTATGGTATGCCACACAGAAGATTGCGGCTTCATGCCAGTATGATCCGTTGTTGGGTGCCCCGTTTTACTCGGATGCCATTTCGCCTATATATTTGCCTTGGATGTGGTTCACTTGGCGAAGCCGTTTTGGTTCATATCTTCCGCAGCTGTTCCGGCAGACCGAATTTTATCTTGTTTTGGGACTGTGCTTTTCTTTGTTGGTTGCATTTTTTGTTTTTGCCGGAGAGAAGAAATTTGATTCCCATGGTTCCGCCCATTGGGCCGGTTGGTTTGACATCGTCAAGATGGATTTCTTTGGTAAACACGGTATAGTAATCGGTCGCTGGGACAGTCCTTTGATGGCCGTTTATGTCCGGTTTATGAACAGTATCGGGGATCTTTCCAAAGCCTATCCCCTCGGGCTGCTAAAAAGAATCCATAAAATTCTTACCACGATTTACGGCAAGATCCCCCCTACCCTTTTGATGGATAACAGTAACCTGCATGCAGCACTGACAGCCGGGACACGAACCGGCAAAGGTGTGTCGTCCATTATCAATACCCAGCTGGGCGGATGGAATGACTCCATGGTAGTCAACGATATCAAATCCGAAAACTGGGGGGTCACATCCGGTTACCGGAAACAGGTGATGAGGCAGAAAGTCATCAAATTTGAACCGACACAGGGCGATGGATCCTCGGCACGATGGAACCCGTTGGACGAAATCCCGGTCGGTTCTCCCGATGAAGTATCCTCTGCAATGAATATGGCCCTGACGCTGGCAGACAGCGAAGGGAAAGGAAAGCTGGATCATTGGGGAGCCAATGCGGCTACCGTGATATCGACAGTCATATTGCACCTGAAATATGCCCATTATTCTGATCCTGAACATTATCCGTATGAACCTTCCCTGTCATCTGTCGCCTCTTTCCTGAAACAGAATTATGTGACTGTTTGGGAAGATAATAAAGGAAAGTTTGTTCCAGCAGATACGCCTGGGGCAAAAAAAACAGAAAAAGCAGTCGGTTTTTTAGATACGCTGCGCGTACTGAAATTTTACAAATTCCAGCATGTACCAAAAGATGGAATTAATATCCGGGAATGGAACAGCGAAAAAGGATGTTTTGAAACACGTAATTTTAAGCCTGAAGATCTGAAGAAACTGTATCCGCAGGCAAGGGCCTTGGACTTTGATCCCTATTCACATCCAATTGTTTCATCTGCTTTTGATGAAATACTGGCTAAACCGGAAGATGAATGCGGCTCCATTATTTCTACAGCGAATACTGCATTGAAAGAATATCTGGATCCGATTTTGGCAGCCAATACGTCATGCAGCGATTTTTGCATTAATGATGTGTTGAATTATAAGGATCCCGTTTCCTTATATCTTGTCACACCTCCGGCGGATCTGATCCGACTCTCCCCTATCTTCCGTTTGTTCTTTGAATATATGATTAAGGTTCACACTAAAAAAATCGGTGCCTTTGAAAAAGGCCAGGTGAAAGCACTGTATAAACATCGCTGCCTTTTATTGATTGATGAATTTTCTTCTCTCGGCAATCTGCAGGCATTTGCGGCCACACTTTCCTTTTCAGCCGGTTACGGTATTAAAGTTTACTTGGTCAACCAGGGATTAAAGCAGATCAGGCAGAATTACGGCCCGGATAACAATATCCTGTTGAATTGCGGTGTACAGGTTTTCTTTGGTTTAAACGATGATGATACGCCAAAATATGTGTCTGAGCGCCTGGGAACGCAGACCATTTTGGAATACAGTGAAACAGATTCCGGATTATTCAAACGTCGGCAAAAGACATATAACAAGATTTCCCGGCCTTTGATGTATCCGGATGAAGTTTCCGGCATGGCGGACACGGAAATCATTTCTATGACTACGTTTCCACCGATCCATTGCAATAAGGCCCGGTATTATGAATATGATATGTTCCGGAAACGTCTCATGGATGCTCCTGCTGTTTCGGATATTATCCGTTATAAGGATTATAAAAAAGGTGAAACTGCTGCCTATCCCGGTTATCCGGATTTTCAGGAGCCATTGGTCGAAAATGAGATGCGGCGTAAAAAGATTGATGAATATTTGGCAGCCAAAAGAAAAAAGGATGAGTATATTCCTTTTTCGTACACTTATAAAATTTGAGGAAGGACGTGGTTTATATGACAGGCAGCCGGTTCCGGCTTGACCAGAAAAAAGAAAAAGCCAAAAAACTTGCGGAACGCCGCAAGAAATTTTTGGCGAAAGTACAAAAAGCTGATAATGAGTACAAGCGGCAGGAACGGGAGCTGCAACGTTCCATTGACGCAGAGACCGATATCTATATCGGGCAGTTCATTCGAAAGATCGGCTTTCCCGTTGATAATGAAGGATTGTTGATCGGCGTCTTGCTGGATGCAAAAAAACGGTTGGAAGAAGATACCACCGGTTCTTTGATGAATACTTTTATCTCACGGTATTCAGAATTTATAAAAGAGAAGGTTCCCGTCAATGAGTGAGACAACAGATTTACGATCCATCAATGTATTATTGGGAGATTTTACCGTTAAACTTATGCAGCGCGATGATGTTACCGATATATGGGTAAATGCAGACGGTAGAATCTGGTATCGCAGCCATGACGAAGGCGATGTCTTGACTGAAGAAACGTTAAATCCGGAAAAACGCCTGGCCATTATACGGTATTTTGCCGGTTGTGATCAGAAATTCTGTACCCGCGACGATCCGTCGGTCGGGCTGGATATCCCAGGATATGACGCCCGTTTTCAGGGCATGATTCCCCCTATCGTAGATGAACCGGCATTCCTGATTCGGAAACGTGCCATCCGGATTTATCCCTTGGACGATTATGTTGCCAACGGGACTTTATCGAAAAGTCATTATGATTTCATTCGCAAAGCCATTAAAGACAGAAAAAACATTTTGGTCGTTGGGGGGACAGGAACCGGAAAAACCACATTTTTAAACGCCATACTGAAATCTGCATCTGAAATCAGTCCGAACCATCGGTTTGTGATTCTGCAGGACGTTAAAGAATTACAATGTGATGCAATCAATACGTTATATATGTACACGAAGCAAGATGACGGCAGAGCTGCTGTCCGGTATGACATGACAAAACTGCTGGCTATCGCGATGCGCTGTAATCCGGACAGGATTGTAGTCGGTGAAGTCCGCAACGGTGCTGCGTTCACGATGCTAAAAAGTTGGAACACCGGCCATCCCGGCGGAGCCTGTACCGTCCATGCGGATGATGCGGAACGGGGCCTGACCCGGATCAAATCATTGGCCCAGGAAGATCCGGATGCCGCAGGCGATCTGAAGGATTTAATTGGCGAAGCAGTCAATGTCGTGATCGTCATCCGCCACGTAGAGCTTCCGGACGGGCGGAGAAGCCGTCAGATAAGCGAAATCATAGAAGTCAACGGTTATGACGCCGTTACTGATAAATATTTAATTAATCACATAAAAAGGTAAAGGAGTGAAAGTATGAAAAAAGTAAAATTTCGTAATGCAATTCTTATGGCCATGGCTTTAACCATGATTCCTTGTGTCGCTTTTGCCAGTGCGACCAGTTTGACGGTCGGTGGAAGTACGATGACAGCTGCATCTATCCAGTGGCCATGGATGGGTACTCTTACATCGTTAGCATTAAATATAATCGGCCCGTTGTCTATTGTATGTGCTTTATGCGGTATTTTTGTTACGGTCGGCGGCGCGCTGATGGGTTATGGACGCCAGGGAATCGGTGCCGGTATCGGTTTCCTGATTGCGTTTGCAGTGTTGCGCTATTCTCCGGATATCTTGGCTGCAATCGGCGGCGCAACGGAAGGTTTAACTATTTTGGGGTTATAAGTTATGCGTAGCGTTAATGATGTGGAAGGGTTTTCTATCCCTATTCACCGTTCTTTGATCAGTCCTATGTATTGGATGGGTGTTCCCCGAAAGCTGCTTTTGATAGAAGTTGGCGCATCGGTCTTTGCATTTGTGTTTTTTAAGAATTACTATGTTGCAATCCTGATGATCCTTTTGCATATGGTCTTTATGGTTTTAGGCCGCCGGGATCCTCAGTTTCATCAGGTCTTCTGGCGGTATTTGTTGCACAGTCCATATTATTACAGGTGATTAACATGTTTTTTGACAGACTATTTGGTAACAAGAATCCAAAGATTAAAGCCCAATCCTTTGCGGATATGGATAAGGATGATTTGCGGTATATCCTGAATTGGGGCTGGATTGATCCAGAATCCGGTACAGTTTTCGGAAAGGATGGATCTTTTATGGTCTCTTTCCGTTTCCGTGGCCCGGATATGGAATCCAGTACGCCGGAAGAGCTGATCTTCTATGTGGCGCAATTAAACGACATCATAAAGAATCTGCCGACCGGTTATTCCCTTTATGTGGAATCGCAACGGTGTTTTGAGGACAGTTATGATAAAGCAAAAATGCCGTCCCCGTTGCTGCAAAAATTTGAGGATGAACGTTCAGTTTATTATAGCAGCAAGAAACATTTTGAGTCTCATCACTTCTTTACAATCTGCTATCTGCCGCCGAAAATAGTACGTTCCAAGATTGACAGTTTTCTGATCAAGGATGCCCGGCAGGAAGAGCATAAGGAAGAAACAGAAATTGCAGCTAAAAATATTATGGAATTCGGAAAGCAAGTAGAACGGATTGTTAACCTGTTAGGTTCCTGCTTCCCTTCCATCGAACCGATGAATGGTGAAGATATGCTTTCTTACCTGCACAGCTGCATTTCCAATTCGAGATTTACGGTAGGCATTAATAATGATCTTACGATTTCCGATTATATCTGTGACTGTAATATCGTAACCGGTTCTAAACCCATGCTTGGTGACAGGCATATGCGTGTGATCAGCATCCATCCAAACGGCATGAAAGGATTTCCGTTTGAATCCAATCCGGGTATCCTCGATGTTTTGGACAAACTCAATTTTGAATACCGCTGGGTGGTACGCTTTATCCCGTTGGCCAAGCAGGATGCCCAAAAGGCGTTGGATGATTTTTATGACCGGTATGACGAACAGACAAAATCCATCAAGCAGATCATCGGTGACAAGCTTTCCGATGTCCCTTCCGATAAGCAAAACGATCTGGCCGTTTCCAATAAAGAGGATACACGTGTAGCCAAACAGGAATTGGACAATGAGCTTGCTTCGTATGGATATTTTACGATGACGATCGTTGTTAAAGATATCAACCAGTCCCGTTGTGAGGAAAAGGCTAACGCTGTTCTCCACGCTATGCAATCCTGCAAATTTGTGGGATATATAGAAGGATTTAACAGCATTGATGCCTGGTATGGATCTTTGCCCGGTCAGCTGTACGCCAACGTCCGCAGGCCGATTATTAATTCGCTAAATTTCTGCCATTTCGCACCGTTTCTGGCGCAATGGCCCGGCGAACGACGCAACCAGCATTTGAATGGCCCTGTATTGTTATATACCGATACAACCGGTAACACACCGTTCCGCTTGTCGCTGCACGAAGGCGATAACGGTCACACTATGGTAGTCGGCCCGTCCGGTTCCGGCAAATCTGTATTATTGAATACCATCGAAGCACATTTCCCCAAATATAAAGGGGCAAAGGTTTTTGTGTTTGACAAAGGCATGTCCAGCCGCGCGTTATGCCTGGCTGCAGGAGGCAACTTCTATAATCTCGCCCAGGAAGGGAAAGGCGAACTCAGCTTTCAGCCCCTTGCCCGTATTGACGATGATACGGAAGAAGCATGGTGCCAGGAATGGATCCTCTCCTTCTGCGAACAGATGAAGATGGATGTGAAACCGCAGCACCGTACATTGGTGTGGGATGCGCTGGAAAGTCTCAAAACCATGCCGGTAGAGGAACGTACTATCAGCAATTTTTATAATTTCGTGCAGAGCCAGGATATTAAAGACGCGCTGGTTATGCTGACAAAGACCGGAAGCTACGGCAGGTTATTTGATAATTCAATTGACTTTTTCGGTACAGGGAATTGGCAGTGCTTTGAGATGGAAACCATTATGAATATGCCATCCATTGTGCCTTTAACGTTGGATTATTTGTTCCATCGCATCGAAGGCAGCATTAACGAGGCAGCCGGGCCGTCCATGATCGTGCTGGATGAATGCTGGCTGTTCTTCGATAATCCGATTTTCCAGAAAAAATTAAAAGATTATTTCAAAACTATGCGGAAAAAAAATTGCCAGCTCGTTTTTGCCACTCAGAACTTATCGGATATTGCTAATAAACCGGAGCTGCTAAATACGCTGATGGACTCCTGCCCTTCCCGTATTTATCTGCCTAATGTCCATGCCGGTAATGATAATAACCGGGAACTGTATCATATGTTCGGCCTGAATGACAGTCAGATCCGGATTATTTCGCAAATCAAGCCAAAACAGGATTATTATTTTTCTGGCGGACGTGGCAACCGTGTATTCCGGCTGGCATTGCAGGAATCGGAGTTACCGTTTGTAACGGCGACATATAAAGAAGATCAGCAGGAAATCGACCGTTTCCTTTCCGTGAACAACCGTAAAGATTTTGTGAAATTCTGGCTACAGAAATATGGGAAAGACGCTGTTTGGCATGATCTGGAAGCAAACTATTCCTGAGTGGGTTCTATATAACAACTTATACATTTTATACAAACATCTAAAATGTATAAAATATATGAATTGTATGAATCGTGATAAATATAACAAATATTATGTTTCATACAGGGAAGGACAAACAAAATGAGATTTAAGAGTATTGCTCTTGCATTAGTTTTGACATTATCTGTACCGGCAACTTCACATGCTGCCATTGCGGTTATAGATAGTCAAAATATTGCGCAACAGTTAAAGACATATGTAGAGGCAGAATTAATCAAACGATTTAATGAAGCACAACTGGCTTTGATGCAGCGCGAAAATGAACCGTTGTCCAATGATTACGGTATACCTGACGGGATTATCAGCTCATCTAATAATGTAACAACAATTTTGCAAAGAGTTTCCGGTATTTTTAGCGGCGGCAACATCGGAACATACTGGACGCAACGTTTTCCCCGCATCTCCATTCCCAGTGATCCTACAGAATGGTACAGGACGGTACAGGATTCTGAGATTGCTGCCAACAATCTGATGGAAAAGCAGTCACAGGATAACCAGAAAACCATCGAAGCGATTCAGTCACTGATGAAGGAGCTGGAAGAAGAACAGAAACGGCTGCAGAAGCTGCAACAGATTGAGACAATCGGTAACATGCAGGCCCAGGAAGTGGAACGGATCATCGCAGTATCCAGAGGCAACATCGCCAGAATTCATGCTTCGATTGATGCATTGTCCACGAAACATCAGGTAGAGACCAATGAAATGAAAATCAACATAGAACAGAATCATGAAGCAGCCATGAAGATTGCCGGTGAAGGTGAAATCAAAGCCATTGAAAAGATGCGCGAAGAATCATCGACATTGCAACCGGCACTGGTAGATCCTATAGGTGACTACTATAGGAAAAACAACACAACCAGTCTTTGGTAAGGTGGTGGTGACATGAATACACAGATTGAAAGCTTTGCCAGCGCAGGCTTTTTTACCAGTCTCTGTAAATTTTTTGAAGACCATTCAGTAATCGGATTGATCGCATTATACCCGCATATGCTCCGCTTATTGCTGGTACTGGCTATTATTGACATCGGAATTACCTGGTCTGTTTATGAAGGGAAAGCACGTTTTAATACGCTGATCACTAAAGTTATTAAATACGGATTTATCTTATTTTTGCTTTCCAATTATGATTTTCTTACGCGTGAGACTCAGCTATTCTTCCAGTATGCCGGATTTACTGCAGCAGGTCTTGACCCAGCTACCTCAAGTTTGATACAGCCTTCCGGAATTATAGATATGGGTTTTAATTCCTGTTCAAAATTATTTCAAGCCATGAAAGACATTAGCATTTTATCTGCCGGCGGACTTGGGAAACTGTTAATTTACTTAATCACGATTATCCTGACCCTTGTCGCTTTCTTCTTCATGGCTATACAGGTCATGCTTACCCGCATCGAATTCAGTATCTTTTCCACGCTGGCTATTGTATTCATTCCGTTTGGCGTTTTGAGCCACACACAGTTTCTTTTCCAGCGCGCCATATCCGGCACAATCGGTTTCGGTGTAAAATTCATGGTCTTGTCTTTTATTATAGGATTGGTTAATACTTACATCCACGAACTTACACTTTCTTCCACAGCAGAATTCAGTGCCTTATTGAAACAATCGTTAGGCATGCTTTCCCTTGGCCTGATCGTCTGGAAGATTGCAGATTTGGCACAGAACGTCATGTCCGGATCCGCTTCCATGAGCGCAGGCGGTGTTATTGGCACAGCCGTCGGCGTAGCCACAGGAACTGCTGCAGTTGGGGCAGCCGTTGCTGGTGTGGCCGCAGGCGCAGCCGGTTACAAAAGTACTTCAGTAGCATCTGCCGGCGGAAGCGGCGGCGGTTCGTCTGGCGGTGGCGGTTCCGGTGGCAAGAGTGGTTTCATGCACGGTATGAAACGCATGGGAGCCAACTATCTGATGCAGAACACAAAAGCCGGCCGCGCATGGCGCAGATCCACAGACCTTTACCTTTCAGATGAAGAATATGCACAGAAATACGGCGGGAACATGGATTCCGTTTAATCATCATGAGATATCTTATCATTTTCCTGATCTGCATTTTAGCACAATTTAATATGCTGCATACTGCCTTTGCTGAAACGCCGTTTGTCGCTGGCGGTTCCATAACGTCCCATTACGGATGGCGCGGCGACCCGAAAACCGGCAGCCAGAAATTTCATGCCGGGGTTGATGTAGGCGTACCGCAGGGAACAATCATCCGCGCCCCCTATGACGGTTGTATTGTGGAGCATGAATTAGGGGCCGGTTATGTCTGTTCCGTCCTGATCCGGACACCGGATGGTCTCGGCTGGCGTATCGGAGACTGCGACCCTGCTTCTATGGATATGGCAGAAGGGATTGTCATGGAAGGTACGCCTATTGCCATGGTAGGCGGCGCATATAACGGGCCTTTGGGTTATTCAACCGGGCCACATATGCACATTGAGGTTTTTCCTGATGGCAATATCGGATACGGAGGCAGTACCGATCCGGTTCCTTATCTGTTGGCTATGGGCATGGTGTTGGATGGATCCGTCATCGCCAATGATCCGTCCGGATTGCCTTTTGGTGCATCTGCAGATGACGATCAGGATCTGCCCTGGGGTGTGGAAGGCATGTACCAGATTGGCGAAAACATCAATAAAGACATGAAGTATTTTGCAGAAAAAGCTGGTGAAGGTTTTTCTTACCTGTATCCTATCGCCTTGCAGCTGCTGTTCCTGTTTGCCCTTATAGATATCGGATTGCCGATCGTCTTAACCGGCAAGATTAACCTGGAGTTCGCAGTAACAAAACTGCTGAAATACGGCCTCTTATACATAGTCATCGCTAACTGGAATTCAGTAATTAATGATTTCTTTTTGAGTTTTATTGAAAGTGTTTCCGGTACGCTGACTAATGATCTGGATATCATCAAAGAACATATCTCGCAGCCGCAGATCATTTTGCAGAAATGTATCTATATGATGACTCCGGCATTAAACAAGATCGCCAGTTATAAATCGGTCGGTTTTGTAATCAATCTTCCGCTGATCCTTCCGTTGTTTGTTTTTACGTGGCTGACGATTTTGATTTATTTTCTCTTCGCCATGGGCGTTGCTATCATGTATATTGAATTTTACCTGACTGCACTTTTCAATATAATTTCCTTGCCTTTCAGCATGTCACGTTTTACCAAATTTTTGCCGGAAGGCACGCTTGGCCATCTTGTAGCGGTAACAATGCAGCTGGTAACAATTTCGTTCATGGTCTTTCTGATGGTCTCCATAGTAAAAGACGCTAATCCGAATGAAGTTTTTCAGATCAACGATGTGGCAGGTATCATCATCAATCCGGATATTGTCGCTAAACATATTCTGATGTGCATCAATCTTATCGGTCTTGCTTTGGTAGCCGGTATTGTATCACGGAAAATCGGCAATCTGCTGGGTGGTAGCGTTGAACTTTAAAATAAGCGTATTTAAGTTATTGGCGCGGGGCTGTTGGATGGTTGGATGGATGGTCGGGATCCTTTTAATTTTTTCTCGCTTTGTCTGCCCTGTCATCTGGTGGAATTTTTCTCCGTCTGCTCCAGAAGGAATATATATATATGCGCCCAGCCAAAAATTGCATTATGGAGATTTTGTCATAGTTTCGCTCCCTATCGATGTAGCAGCCTTGCATGTCAAACAGGGCCACAGGATGCTAAAACGTGTTCAGGGATTTCCAGGCGATTCCTATACTGTTACAAACGACTCATTGCTGTTGCGGAACAGGGATTACCCTATTGCAAATAAGATGCAGCTGCCGCACATTCCACCAGGTGATTATGTAGTAAATAAAGCAAATCTTCTCTTCCTCAACGATCCGGATATTTCCTTTGATTCCCGTTATCTTGGCCAGTTTCCGGAAAAGAATGTAATTTGCAAAGTTCTTTTCCTGATATCTTTCCAAAAAATTACTGACTTTGTAAATGGAGTAAAACAGTATGCGAATTGGTAAAAAAATTTTAATTTTATTGCTGATTGGAGTATTTTTGATTGCCCTTCCGGTTGCTAATGCAAGAATTAAGCTTCGTAACGGCGATCATGTTTTTGACGCAAAACGGTTTGCGGACAGTGTAAAAGTGACAGCAGAATTCACTGCAGCTAAAGTCGCTTCCCAGGGAAAACTGCTATTGCAGCAATTTATTAATACTGGTACAGATCTGTTCTTTTTCAAAAATACAATTTTAGGCTTCTTTTTTCCGGAAACCTCTTCCGCCACAACACCTGTCAATCCCAATGTGAAATGGGAGAATACCCTGGTCAACCGGCCATGGACTCCTGTAGAAGCAATAGAAGATAATACCTTTGAAGACCGTCTTCTGCAAGAGAACGCCACATTGAATAAAGAATCTGCCCAGGCGCTCGCCAGCACAGCAGACCGGACAGATACAAGAAACGAATTACAGCAGCAGCTCCTTCAGGAAACTCCGGAAGGCGTACTGGCCGTTAAGCAACGCAGCTATTCTGTTAAAATCGCAACTGCGCTGGATGAGGTAGAATCTGCACGTAATTCAGGGATCAAGTTAATTGATAAAGTCTATTCCCAGGAATTAGATTTCTCCAGAGAACGGCTGCAGGGCTTTAAATCCCGTCAGTTTACTAAATCAGGATATGATCCCTTCCATCCGACCGAACAGGACAAAATCGCAAATCCGGGCAATTCTGAGAATTTTGGGTTCATTCGTGTTGGACAATAAATAAAGCTCCCGTATAAGAGCAGTAAATCTAGTCCGTTACACTCCTTCCGTCCACCTCGCAACCAAGCCGAAACAAAAAACAAGGCACTCTCTGGCAACCAGATGCCCGAAGGGCATTTTTAGGCGTGAATTTGCACGTAACTACCAAGCGGAACAGACCGAACCCCCCCGCCATCTTTCCCTTTTCAGGATGCGCCGCAGGCACTGGAACTAACAGTTGAACCAACCCATTATCAAACGCAACACAGAAAAAAGAAACCGCCTCTATTGAGACGGCTGCCATTCGATATTTTATCACATCTTATACATTTCATACATTTGTATAAACTATAACAATTTATATAAATAATATTCCATTATTTCGGGCCAAGTGGTATTCCTTTCTTTTTATAATAATCACCAATCGGATCTATTAATCCTTGTTTACTTGTGGAAGATTCCTGTCGCATTTTTTCAATAGCTTTCGCTTCTCTTATCATTTCATATCTAATTTTTATTCTTTCATCAAATTCTTTTTGAACTTTTAGGTAATCGTTGTTGAGATTGGTGTCTTTAGCAGCAATTTTTTTCATTTCATCCAATTTTTTTTGCATTTCTGCAGAAGTTTCTTTCAAAAATTTTTCTTGTTCTGGTATTGGTACGCTTTTGTCAGAAAGCATTAAATCATCTGCTTTCTGTTTCCAATCTTTAAACATAGCTACATATTCGTTTTTAGCTTTATTATATGCTTCTTCTTCTCCGCAGCCAGCGGTGAACAGACAGCCCATGACGCACAACGTCACGACTAATAATCGTAATAATTTATTCATTTCGCTTTTTCCTTTTCTTTTTTTGATGATGTTTCACATAAATTTCAATGGCCTCCTGCAGATACATAAGGTCTTCCGCAGGCAGATCCTTCAGGTCAGCAAAAATACTTAACAATAATTTTTTATTGTTATCCAAATGGTTGATCAAATCGCTTAACGCATTGTCATCCGTCGTACCGTAGATGATCCAGTTTAAATCGAAACCCATATTTCCGTATGCCTGAATCATCTCGATCGGCACTTTCCTGTTTCCCTGTTCTATTTCGCAGATCGTATTCTGTGGTTTGCCTATCCGTGCAGCAACCTCTTTCTGACTTAATTTCAAGGCAGCCCTTGCGATACGGACCCGGTCATTAATCGTGTCTGCTTTGTCGGTTACAGGAGTGATACGGTTCATATTTTCACCCCGCTTTCTCTTATTTTCCTATATTCTATCACAAAATATGATAGTTTTCCATATATTTTTAGAGAATCTTATACATTTCATATAATTATCACATTTATATAAAACGTAACAAGTGTATAAAGTTATATAAACATAACAAGCTATACATTTCATACAAATTATATTTTAAAGATAGGAGTTGGTTTGGTTGAGCGAATTATATATCGCAGAAAAAAAAGATATCGCAGACGCTATCGCCTCTTACATCTGGCCTGACGGACAGTTTGAAAAAAGGCTTTCCGGAAAAGGTAACGGATATTACCGCAAGGACGATACTTTTGTCAGCTGGGCAAAAGGCCATGTGCTTGCCCTGGTAAATCCGGATGCATATGGCCAGCAATTCTTAAAATGGGAAGAATACCGTTGCTTCCCCCAGCAATGGCTGCTATATTCCCCTTCAGATAAAAAGGATCAGTTCAATATCCTGAGAGAATTATTAAAGACAAAATATGATACCCTGTATCATTGCGGCGATGCCGACCGTGAAGGCCAGCTGCTGATTGATGAAATCTTACAGTATTGCGGTTATAAGGGAACCGTGAAGCGTATCCTGATCAACTCCAAAGATAACGCCGGTTTAAAAAGAGCTTTTGATTCTATTGAAGATAACAGGAATTATCAAAACCTGTTATTAGCTGGTTTGGCGCGGGAACAGTGGGACTGGCTGATCGGTTTCAATCTTACCCGTTGCGCAACGGTCTGTGCAAGACGTTTCGGCTACCGGAACACCTGGAACATCGGCGGGGTCAAGACTCCTACTTTGGCACTGGTGGTAAACCGGGAGCGTGAGATCCAAAATTTCAAAAAGACAAATTATTTTACATTGAAAGCGTTCTTTCGGAAAGATAATATTTCTTTTAATGCGATGTGGCAACCTGGTGATTCTGTTCCGCAGGATCCGGAAGGCCGTGTGCTTGACCGCTCTATCGCGGACATGATCCGGAAGAAGGTTGAGAATCACGACGGTATTGTCGTTACGGTAGAAAAGAAAAAAGGAACATCCAAACCGCCCTTGCCTTATTCGTTGGCCGCGCTGCAGGTCGATGCCGGTAAATTATGCAAGCTTTCCCTTACCCGGACGTTGGATATTACGGAAAAGCTGTATATGGATAAGCTTGTATCTTATCCCCGTTCTGACTGCAAATATCTTCCGGAAGCGCAGCTGGCAGATGCATCCGGTATCCTGGATAAACTTACAGCGATCGGTATAAAGGGAGCTGCCGGGGCAAATCCGGATTTAAAATCTCCTGCCTGGAATGATAATAAGATATCTGCCCATCATGCTATCATTCCGACCGGTGTTGCACCCAAAGATTTGAAAGAAGATGAAGCGGCGGTTTACCGTCTGATCTGTGAACGGTATGTATTGCAATTCTATCCGGATTGCCAGTATGAAACCACAAAATTTTCTCTAAATATCAGTGATGAAACTTTTACCGGTTCCGGCAAAATTATCCTGTTCCCAGGTTACACTTCACTGTTGCGGAAAGATGTTACAGAGGATATTGAGAACAATGAAAACATCCGGCTGCCGAATCTTTCCCAGGGAGAAAATCTTGGTGTGCCACAGAATGTTGATCTGCAGGCTAAAGAGACCAAACCGCCTAAACGGTTTACCGAAGTTTCTCTGCTCGATGCCATGATCAACATATATAGATTTATGGACAAAGATAATCCGTACCGGAAAAAGATGATGGAAGTAAAAGAAGGCGCCAGCGCAGATTCTAAGGGTATCGGTACACCGGCGACCCGTAACGTAATCATTGCCAGCTTATATGATAATCAAAAGAACAGAAAGCTTCCAACGTTCTGCAGCTTAAATAAAAAAGGAGAAATTGTTCCGACTGATATCGGTTTTTCTCTGATTGATAATGTGCCTGCAGAGCTTGGCCAGCCGGATACCAGGGCTATGATGGAAATGGAACTGGATTCAATCGAAGCCGGTGAAGGTTCCTATCCGAAATTTCTTGATGAAGCAAAGGAAATGGTTTTGAAGAACATCGCCTTTTTTGAAAATCATAAATTTACCGAGCCGGTCATGAAACATTTCAAATGCCCGGTCTGCAAAAACGGAGAGCTGCTGCTGCGTTATTCGCCGGCAACGAAAAATAAATTCTTTGTTTGTGAAAATGAGAATTGTATCCATCCTGATTCCGGAAGGAAAGTCTATTATAATTGTACGGCCGAGGAAGAACCGGTCATAGAATTTTGCCCGGACGACCAAAGCGTACTGATCAGGATCAACGGTAAGAACGGTTTTTTCTGGAGCTGTCCGAAGTGCAGGAAAACATTTAATGACATAAACGGGCGTCCGGATTTAACCGGCAAGAAAAAAAGTATGAAAGGCGGTAAGAAATAATGTCTGAAAAAGAAAATCAGGGCAGTTTGTTTGGCAAAGCAGCAGAAGGATATCAGCCGGAAGAATTAACCAGTGGTAACGGTGAGAGCGATTCAGATGCTGAATTGCAAGAAGTCCCTGAAAAAGAAAATAACAATCCGGAAGATAACGCCGATAACAGTTCTTCAGAAGATGACAGGAGTAATTATATCCCGGATGACAGTGATGATGAAGTTCCTGGAGACGGTGTTCCTCCGGATGCCCAGGAATATATTGATCATCCAGTAAAAAATGTTCCTGGTACACCCGGCGTAATAAATACAGAGGAAGAATCTTCCAGAATGCAGGCAGAATGCCAACAGAAGCCTGTTCCTTTAATGCCGGAAAAAGAGCAGATTCCAGATAAACTTGATGAAAATACAATCTTGAAAATTGATACACTTTTGGAAACATATCAACACCTGGCAGACGATCAGAAGAAAATTCATGCTGATATCCAAAAGTTAATTCAGGAGCTTGCGGAAAATAACGCAAAACTAAACAGTAACCTGAACAACATGCCGGTACTCGTTAAGAATCATGTTGATTTTATGTTCAAGAATTATTTTGAAAAAGTTGTCAAGAATTTCAATGCCATGAAAAAAGCTTCTTTCGTGTGGTACAAAAATATGGACAACGAAAAAAGCGAAGCTGCCAGGAAGATCTATAGCTCAGCAAAACTGATCCCTTACGCAACAGCCCTGATTTTTGCTTGTCTGATTGCGATTATAATCAAATAAAAATAAGGAGTGTATAAATGATGATGTCTTTGAAAAAACATATTTTCCCTGTTATCTTATCCTTTACCCTTTTACTACCGGCGGGTTCCGGATTGGCCGCAGAACAAACTAATCCGGCAGCTGCTCCAGCGAAGGGTCAGACTCAAAAAATACGTCTTTCTGCAGATCAGATTGCAAAATTGAAAATATTGCTTGCTGCGAAAAAGCAAGAACAGGAAAAACTTGCCAGGGAAAAAGCATTGCAGAAAGAACAGGAATCAATTCAGAAACAAGTGCAGCGACAGCGTGAACTGGAAGCTCAAAAACGTGAACAACGTTTAAAAGAATATGAAGAAAAGATGGCTGCCAAACGGGAGGCTGAATTGAAAGCAAAAAAACAAGAAGAATTAGAAAAAGCATTGGCAGCACAAAAAGAAGCCGATCGCCAGGCAGAACTTTCGGCCAAGGAAGCAATTCGTCGTAAAGTTTTTGAAGATAAAAAAGCTGCATCAATGACCAATACTCCTAAAGTTACAGATAGAATTCTTCCGGAACGCAGGACAATTTATCGTTCCAATGCGCCGGTTGAAATTGACAGTATCGAGCAGTTGAATTTTAATTATATCCAGAGTTCTGACAAAATCGCCTGGTCACCTACTCTTGTGTTCGATAATGGCGCAGAGACGTATCTCCGGATACCTGAGAAACATTTAGATGATAACTTTGCAGTAACCGGCATTCATTCTAACGGGGATACATTTACAGGGGCTTACAGGATCCAGCAGGATTTTATCGTCGTCCCCGGTATCTATGATCATATCCGTATCCGTAAAGGAGATCAAACTTTGATTGTTCGGTATAAGCTTCCTGATAACCTGGGTTGGTAAGGATATTTACTGTAAGAATTTATTTGTGGAGCTTAATAAAAATCTTGCAATATCTATTAGCTTATTGTATAATTTAGTTGCGGATATGTTCATATCCGATGTCTGTCGCTCCCGGATGCAGCGACTAATAAATGCTTCGGATCAAATATGTGTCGCTCCCGGATGCAGCGACTAATAAATGCTCCGGATCAAATATGTGTCGCTTCCGGGTGCAGCGACTAACAAGTGCCCCGGTTCAAATGTTGAAAAGCTCCGTAAGTATTAGCGGGGCTTTTTTTTTTATTTTATGCGGAGGATTAATATAATGATACAAGGTCATTTCTATTTTTTAAAGGAAGATTATTTTAACGATTTTCCGGATCCTGCAATTATGAAAAATAAAGAAAAGATTGATGGTAAAACTCATAATCGCCCCTGTTATTATGCATTCAGGGATTCTTCTACCGGATTGTATTGGGTAATTCCTATATCTTCAAAAATTGCAAAGTTTCAAAAAGTCTATAACTCTAAAACTAAACTTAATGGACGGTGTGATACATTGGTTTTCGGCGACGTTATGGGTTCGCAAAAAGCTTTTTTGATTCAAAATATGTGTCCTGTAACTGATGACTATATTAAGAATGAATACATAGACGCTACTTCAAGTAAGCCTGTACGCATTTCTCCTGAATTGGAAAAGAAAATCAATCAAAGTGCAAAGCTTGTTCTTGGTTTGAAACGCAGGGGGTATAAGGTTATTTTTCCTGATGTTTTATCCATAGAAAAGAAACTCATAGAAAACCTACAAAATGACAGGAGTAAAACAAATTCCGAAACTGTTTTAACACTTAAAGGCGATAACAGTGATGTACTTGATTTAAATAAATACACTAATCCCAATAAGAAGAAGCCAAAACGTCCATAGACCGTTTTTCTTTAGTCGTGCGATAAAAAATATTGTATTGAGTGTTTTGCGTTCGTTACAGGGCATTTTACGAAGTATGTTTTTCTTAATCAGCCCAATTTTTATAAAAGTGTAAACCAACACCAGGTGAATTAATCGCCCATGGCCAAAGATCAACTTCTGCAGAAATGGTACGTTCTGTTTTTGTATGTTCAATGAAATAGAACGTCCAATCTTAAAATACACTGAGTTTACAATACTTATTTTAATATTGGCATTCGAAAGGTTTGCCTTTTTTATTTCTGTAATAAAACCTTATCAAAAAGTAGACTTACTGGCATACTGCAGATCCGGCTGTAATTCTGTGTCAAAACTTCGATATAAACTTTTGAAATATATATCAAAATATTTTGCCATTTTGACACACTTTTGTTATAATTTATAGTAGTTAAAGATTTATCAAAATCTTATTTTATGATAAAGGTGGTATTATGGAAAATAAAACCTTTGCTTATGTACGTGTCAGCAGCAAAGAGCAGAACCTGTCAAGGCAGATCGATTCCATGCTGCAGTATGTTAAAGATCCCCGCGATATTTACTGTGATAAGCAATCCGGAAAGAATTTCGAACGCCCCGGATACCAGGCTCTTTTTTACAATCTTCGTTCCGGAGATGAATTATATATTCACACTTTATCCCGGTTGGGCCGAAACAAAACAGAAACAAAAAATCAGCTGATCGAGCTGCAGAAAAAAGGAGTCCTTGTCCGTGTGCTGGATATCCCTACTACGTTAATGGATTTTTCCGCATTTGGCTCCCTGCAGCGATCCATTATGGAGATGGTTAACAACATCCTGATCGAAGTCCTTTCCACCATCGCGGAGGTAGAACGGGATAATATCCGGACAGCCCAGAAAGAAGGTATACAGTCAGCCAAAAAGCGCGGCATACACTTTGGACGTTCTCTTACACCGTATCCGGATTCCTGGTCTGCAGATTACAAAGCATGGAAAAATGATCAGTGTAGCGCAATATCCCTCATCCGGAAATATAACTTTTCTGCCAGCACGTTTTACCGTCTTGTACGGCGTTGGGAAAAATCACAAAAAATCCACTAAGCTATATTACTACAACTTAGTGGATTTCTCTTTTGCTTTTTATATTTCAATACTGTTACCTAAAATTGCCAGCATTTCGCGTGGCGTAACTATAAAAGGTTTCAACGGAAAATGTTTTATATTGCCGGTAACAAGATAAGCATCTTCAGATGATCTTGCTTCCATTGTAACTGCATAAAAAACAATATCCGAAGTATGAGGAAGAGATTCATCTATTGCAGCCGGGTTAAATGCTACACCACGCTTTTTTATTCCTTCAATCAATATCTGTATATCATTTTCTTTAAAAGGAAATTTTTTGCGCCGCAGCACTTCATCATATTCTGCAATTATTTTTTCATTTAAGATTGGAGTTATCTTGCCAACAAGTGCATGTTCGACGACCTTCCCTGGTATGGAATCCCAGCGTAATAATGCGGAGACAAGCACATTTGTATCAATTACCGCATATTTTTTCATTGCTGTTGACTCCTGACTGCGTTGATTTCCGCATTAATCTCTTCCAGTGTCATATTTGCGATACCGGCTTTTTGCGCCTCATCACTCATGCGTTTCATGGCTTGTATTGCTTCATAAGCCATATATTCTTTATCCGGAAGCTGCATGCTGAACGGAATCCCTTTCATCTGCACGGAACGCGTCAGAAAAATCCGGATCGCAGTAGGAAGGTCAAGACCAAGCTGAGAATAGATTTCTGTTGCTTCCTGTTTCAACTTTTCATCAATCCGGAGTTGCAATAAATTATTTGCCATAGTCAAGTCTCCCCTTTCATCTGAATTTATTTGTAATGCAATTGTATCATCAATCCTGTTCATATTCAAGCCCCTTTTAATCATTTCTCTTATTTCCTTTGAGCTGTTCTGTTGCATATTTCAGACGCTGAATACATACATCAAGGGATGTTTGCAATGATTCGGACATACAGTTCATGTTATCCTTGTTTTCTTGCAAACCATCTTTCATGATTTCAAAAATAATGAATTTCAGTCTGGTGAGTTCAACAATGACATTGTTTAGAATATCCATCGGTTCATAGTTGTTAGATTCTTTAACATAAAATTTAATCAAATTTGTTTTTTCCATTTTATTTCCTCCTGAGTTGTTCAAACAGTTTTTTTATTTCTTCTTTCGCGCCTAATGCATTTTGCGTCAATTTCCGCACCCATGCCTTGCGTGTTGGAGACCATTTAAACGAATATTTCTTTAAAATATCTCTATATTCAATTGCCGGTTTTTCCGGAAAAATAAATTGTATCCTGTTTTCCCGGATTGCAATGTAAAACCCGTCCGTCTTTTCTTCCGGAACAGGTATGTTCGTCACCCCCTTTCGCATAGCCATATTTTTGTTCACGACATAGTTTTTATCCGGATTGAAATCTTCCATAGTTTATCCTTTCTTCATCTCGTAATATGACCGGTTCAGTACCAAAAGAGCCGGTTATACATCAATCACCAAAAATGGCAGCAAGCACCAGTATTAAATAGACCAGCATAGCTTTTTCGTCTTCAATGGCAACCAGGTTTTTTCTTGTAATTTTCCTAAACATTTTTCACCCTCCCGTTTATCAGTTTTCTATTTTCCTTTCTGTTTATTCCACAGGCTGGCCGATTCTTGAGAACCGGCCTCTTTTTAATGACGAAACTTATTTCATCTTCATCCTGTTTTCCAGTTCCAACCTGATAAACTCATCTATCTGACAAACATCAGGTAGAAGTTTTGCTTCATCCCATCCGGATACATGGAAATTCTCTGAGATACATTGTAAAACAGGTTCTTCTTTTCCTTGCGCGCTCATCGTTTTCATGATTTTCTGCGCTTCTGTACCCATGTACTCGAATAACTCCCAAAAGCCAAGTTCCATTGATACCATAATGTTCATTTTTTATCACTGCTCCTTTCTCTGTAAGGTGGGGCGGCGAGCCGCCCCATTTCATGTTTATATGTCGCCATGCTCTTTAAAGCTGTAGTAGCGTGCATCACCTATAACAAGATGGTCTAACAAGGGGATTCCCATCACATTCCCTGCTTCTTCCAGCGCTTTTGTCAGTTCCCTGTCCTGTGTACTGGGGTAAGGGTCTCCGGAAGGATGGTTATGCGCTACCAAAATACATGCCGCATGGTTAACGACCGCATACTGATAAACTTCCCTGGGGTGTACTACTGCGCTGGTCAGGCTTCCCTGCGCTATCTGTTTCACACCGATAATCCTGTTTTTGGTGTTAAGTGCCATGACCATGAATATTTCCTGATTTTCATGCCGGAGTCTTGGCATAAACCATGCAGCTCCATCGCCCGGGCTTGTTATATGTTCTGCTTCTATTGCGTCCGCTGTCACTATCCGTCGTCCTAATTCAATGCTTGCCAATATCGCAGCGGCCTGATTTCCTGTTACCTGATAGGTTTCCATCAGTTCATTGACCTGATGTATACGGGCGACGGTTTTATACAGACCGTGATTTTTTGTCATGTTTTTTGCGATTTCATGCGTATCATTTTTCCCTTTATGATTTCCCAGGATAATGCTTACCAGTTCTGCATTGCTCAACATGCCAGCACCATACTTTTTGATTCTCTCTACTTCCTGATTAACACGCACCACTTAAGATTCCACCTTTCTAAATTTAAACGTTGGGAATAAGCCGCAAGGCTTATTGGGGTTTGGGGATGAATCCCCAAAAAGGGTTTTGCCGGGGTTGGATTGTTCCACCCTTTTTTGCAAGGGTGGTTCCTGGGCGTGAGAAACCATATCCGCCAGAAAATGCTGAAGGGCGCAACGCGCCGCAAGGGAACCCTTCACATTTTCTGGCGGATATGGTCGAATGCCAAAAGGAACCGCTCTTGCAAAAAGAGTGGAACTAAAAAAGCCGCCTCGCGGCGGCTTACCTTCAGTACTATTATTAAAGTTTCATATGTTTATAACATTTATATAAAACGTTATAAATTATATAGGTTATATGTTTGTTATGGATTATACAAAATATTTATTTTTCCAGTTTTTCCTGAATCGCTTCCTGGACAAATTCCTGGATGGTCTGATCTTTTTCCAGATGTTTTATAATTCGATCCAGCAAAACTTTAGGTAAAGAAACATTGATATCTTCCAGCTGATTATTTTCATAATTGATTTTGTCAGTCATTGGATTTCCTCTTTTCGTTTGCTTCTATGATAGCATTTATATAGTATTCTGCCAATCCGATATTTTCTTTGACCGCATTCAATTTTGCTTCCTGATATATATCCAGCGGCACTGCTAAATTGTACATCTTGGTTTGCCGGTTTGCTTTTCTTTCTGCAGCTTTGCGTTCGCCGCCATGGATAAACTGTTCCATAGCTTGGTTTTTTTCTTTTTCGGTCATTACAGGTTTGTTCGGTATCATTCTTTCATTACCTCCATTTTTTCAAGAATTGCCTGTTCAAATTCAATTTTGCATCCATGACTTTTTTCCCATCTTTTACAAAGATAAATTGTATCGCAGTGTGACAGGATCGTAAGGCACATTTTTATGATTTCGTTGTAGGTCAATTTTCCTGTAGTCCAGTAAAACAGATCCAACGGGTTTACGATACAGGAATCCGGATATTGCATTTTTAATTTCAATGCAATTTTTCTTGCGTCCTGCCGGTTAAATTCTTCATTGCCGGTATAGGGATGACAAATATAAATTACTTTTTGTTTTTGGGTCAGTTCCATGATGATTCCTTTCGCTGAGCATGATCATTTTAATATTTCTTTAATTTCTTTGACTAAATCATTTAATTCTTCAGCAGCTTTATCTGCTGTTATTTTCATTTGCGCATATTCCTGGACGTTCATGCCATATCCTACCGATTCCCTGTAAGCTGTACGGTCATAGATTTCGGTTTTAAGCGTTTTTACATTATGGGCCTGACAAATATCATGGAGGGCTTTTTTTGCATCGTCTGTGAGCCGTATACGGCGGTTCGGATTGATTCGGTTTAGGATAAGATATCCTTGCATATTATCAAAACCCGGGATTGTCCGGCATTCATCCAGCATCTTTAATGTATCTTCTGTTGCCCATACATCATATACTGACGGTTGTACAGGAATGATCAGGATGCCATGGATGGCACAGTACATGGAAGCCCGAACCAGCTCGTTATCCCCTGCGCCTGCATCAATGATTACATAATCGCTGCTGGAATAAGCTTTGATATCCTTGGCAATGCTTTTGTTCGCTGCAAAGGCTGCTATATCTGCCAGTTTTTTATCTGTATTCCGGATCTGCGCAAAGGATAGTGAGGATTCCTGCTTTTTATCTGTATCCAGTAAGACCACTTTGTATCCTTCCTGTGCCAGCGCGGTTGCCAAATTGACCGCAATGGTACTTTTTCCCGCCCCGCCTTTGGTGTTGACAATTGATATAACTTTCATGTGCTTCACTCCTTTGTATTATTTTTTATATATTTGTATAATTCCATATGTTTTATATAACTTATATAATTTATATATAAACTGTAACCTTTTATATAAGCCGCTCCTTGAAGAAACGGCTTATATTTTTTGTTACAGATGTTTTCAGCGTATCAGTTTCCGGCTTCTGCTTCTCCCGATCCGTTTAGCGTCTTCTTTGTCCGGATCTGATTTATAATATTCTGCCGGTAACGGTATTTTGCAATCATCACAGAGCTGTTTGATATGTTGTTTGGTCTCTGTGATCTTGCTGATGATATTGTCCAGGCTGCTTTCTACAAAGAACATGGCGGCTGCCTGTTGGTCAAATAATAAATACCAGTTGTCAAGCTGTTCTGTCATCCGCTTCAGATCATTTCGCGAATACATTTTTACCTCGCTTTTCAGAAAAAATATTATTTTTTCTTTCTTCCCCTGCTATTGTTTTTTTGTTGTTCAATAGCATTTTCTTTGGTTGTTTCAATAGTTTTCTCTGCTTTTTTGGTCTGTTGCTCTTTTGCAGAGTTGTCCAGATTTTGGTCTTGTTCCTTTTTCTTGTCGATTTCGTTTTTGCATTTATCAACGAATTCTTCCAAAAATTCTGCGCTTCCGTCAGCCTTCTTACTTTTTGCCAGCCTGGGGGATTTTTCATCCAGCGCATTTACAATATCTTTCTTTTCAAAGCCTTCTGTAAGCATCTGTTGGACAATGGGTTTGTCATGGAAGTTTTCAATTTTTTTCTCTGCTGACTTGTATGCTTCGACCGCCAGCTGCGTGTATCTTTCTTCCGCCGGTGTTTTTCCTTTTGCCGGTTGTTTGGCGTTCAGGTTGTATTCGCACATCTTCCGGGTAATCATACGGAACGCATCGGCTTTGCTGGTCGCTTCGGTGTGGGAAATTCCCATGTTGTTCATAGCTTTAACCTGGGCTTCCGTAGCCGGTTTGAAATTCTTGGCATGTTCAGCCAGAGCTTCCTGCACTTTGGGATCTTTTGCGGCTTGTTGCAGCATATAATCAATATTCTTCACGGTATTTTTTGCATTGACCGGCGAATGTTCCTGTACCGCTTTGATAATATTGTCTTTTTTGATACCGTCTTTCAGCATTTCACGCATGATCGCGATATCATTAAATTTAGTTAGGTCACCATTTACCTTTTTTAGTTCCGCAGCAGCCAGTTCGTTGTACCGGTCTTCAACAGAGATGAACTTACTGTCCGGTTTTTTGTAGTTTTCCAGAAACTTTCTGTTAGAGTTCCGGCTGATAATTTTGTTGGCATTTTTCTTGGTCAGCTTATCCTCATCGTACTGGATCTTGTTTTCTTCCAAATACTTTTTCTGGTCCGGAGTCGCTTTTTCCGTAGAAAAATTGTCATGCATCCGGAGCATGTCGCTGGCTTCCCCCATGGTCAGTTGCTTTTGAATTTCGATGCCCCGGTCTTCCAATGCTTTTAACTGTCTTTCACTGGCAGGGTTCGCGCGCCACTCTTCCCTGTTTTTTTCTTTGAACGCTTCATAGTCCAACAGCATCTGAGCAGCTTCCGCATTGGTCAGATTGGCTTCTGACATATCGCCCAATCCTTCTTTCATTGCCATACGGTCTTTCAGCCATTGTTCTGCCGGTGCCTGCGCTATTTCCTCCGGCGCATTCACCATGTCCTTGAGTGTGTCGAGATACTTTGCCATTTGTCGTCTCTCCTTTCATGATGTACCGCTTTGCGGTGATTTTATTGATCAACGCTTATGATTTATTTGCGCTGATTTTTGATTTTTTGGACTTACCTTGGATGGTTTGCGTTATAGGCTTGTCCGAATGCCTGTGTATCTGCATCCTGTTGTACTGTGGTAGTTGTTATACCCTGCGAAGATTTTTTGTCATTCTTAGGTTTGTTACCACGTACTCGTTCTGCATTAATTTTGTGCAGTTCCGGTGCATATTCTTCCAGTTGTGCCTGATCGACTTTTGCCCCCTTGCTCAATGCGTTATACAGCATTTCTGCGTATTCATACCGGGTCATTTGGCGGTCGCCCTTAAATTCGCCATCAGGGTATCCTTGAACAAAACCATTTCCATGCAGCGTCTCTACTGCTTTGTTGGCCCAATGCGATTTTTCCACATCTGGGAACGCTGCACGTTTTTCTGTAATCAGAGACAAACTCTGGATTTTCTTTTCAACAGCTTTCAGGCGTTTGTTAAGCATGTCATTTTCTGCACGCAGTGCATCATTATCTTTCTGATATTTGGATCTCGGCGTACCAAAACGGAAGGTTAAACCTGCAGATATCATGTTTTCACCATTACCGATCGTACCGGCGAGGTTCATACTGACATTTCTACTAAAATGGTACTGCCCGCCGACAGCTGCAGCAGTCTTCCCTTTATAGTGGCCCATGCCCATCGCCATGCTGAACTTACTGCCCGGGTCAAATTCAGCGTATTGCAGACCAGCCAATGCCGCAGCCCCAGCACCAACTTTGTCAATCCTCGTATCCATATTATCCATCCGCCTGTTTAAAGAACCACTCGGAAGCTGTATATCATTTGTAACTACCTTATCCGCAGTTAGGGTTCCGCTCACATTCGCATCACCATCAACCTGAAGATTTTTACCAACATGGGCATTACCTTTCAGATTGCTGTCACCTTCTACAGTTAGATCTCCACCATAGCGGCCATTCCCATGAATATTGGAATTTCCTAATACTTCCAAATCTTTTTCAATGGTAGTGTTGCCGGAAAGGTTTGTATCACCGTCTACCTGTAAGTTTTGATAAATATGGGCATCACCTTTTAGGTTGCTATCGCCTTCTACCGTCAGATTTTTTTCAATGGTGGTGTTACCGGAAATGTTTGTGTCTCCATCCACCTGTAAGTTTTGATAAACATGGGCATTGCCTTCCAAATTGCTGTCGCCCTTTACCGTCAGATCCTTTTCAATGGTGGTGTTGCCGGAAATGTTCGTGTCTCCGTCTACCTGTAAGTTACTCTTTAAATGAGTGTCCCCATCCACATTCAGTTTTCCACCAATATTGGCATCGCCTTCGGTAAGAATTGATGCAAATTCCGGATTTTTGTCCAAATCAATTTCTATTTGTGTATTTCCGTTTTCGTCTTGGACAATGATTGTTTTAATATTTTTACTGTCATATTCGTTATCCGCTTTAGTTCCGCCACCAATGATTGATACTTTAGACCCAATTTTGTTCGTAACATCATCACCAGAATTGGCACCGAACTGCAAGCCGGAATTTACAACATCATCAATTGCGTTATCTAAAGCTGCCAAATTTTGAGAAACATTATTGTTTTTTTGGATATATTCACCATCTTCATTTAATGCGCCAATCTGTAAATCCAAAGCCTTCAGATTAGCATTAACAGTATTTTCAGTCTTTATATATGTGCCATTTGCAACTGACTCAGCACCAATCTTATCATCTAAAACTTTCAAATTAGCACCAGTCGTATTCGTCGTTTTAACATAATTTCCGTTTGCGTACGAACGGACTTCATCGTACAGCTTGTCACCGTTAATTAAGCCAGTATTACCGTCGTCAACGGAACCGTTACCGGTGACAGATACGCCGTTGCTGTTCACGGTAACGTTGGTTCCGGCTTTTACAGCAACACCGTTAGAACCCACGTCAATGCCGTAGCCAGTTTTAACAGAAACCTTGTTATCGGAACTAATGGTGATACCGTTACCGGCAGAATAAGAAGTACCTCCTATAACTGCAGCGATTCTATTTGATATATCAGAACCATAAATACTTTGGACTTCATTTAAAGTTGCACTTCTATATACATCAACTGGATTACCACCAGCATCTACTTCGTCAGTAAGATAATATGCCAAAGCCCCCGAATTAACATCTTTTCTAACAATCAACTGACTGGTTACATACCCAGAATTACCTTTAACAAACTGATAATACGTATAAGTACCATTACCGGAAACATAAAGATTATTATCTGACTGAGCATTGCCTACATCAAGTGTTTCAAAAGGAGTAGCTTGAGAAGCTGCAAACACATTTCCACATGATATAACCGTCACTAATAACCCGGCAACCAATATTTTACTAAATACATTACTTTTCGGTGCTTTCGTCCGGCTTTTCGCTAATTCCGAAGCCACCACATAGCATTGTTTCACTGTTGACCACACAATCTTATAAATTTTGTTCATAGATTTTCCCCTTTCAAAAAAATATTGATTATTTTTGCTGCTATATCAACACATTGCATCAAGTGTGCTGATACAGGAACAAAAGTTTCCAAAGAAAACCCTTTCAAGGAGGATTATTGCATGAAAAAACTATTTAGACCAAAACAGTTTAATTCCGGAATGATAGGCAAAACACTGGCAGCGGGGATTTTATTCTGTGCATTAAGCTGCAGTACAGTTTTATCAGTAAAAGCTGCTACTTTTGCTGATGGTTTTTTGTCAGTTGATAAAACTGCCTTAGCACAGGTTATTGGTAGTCACAAAGATAGCCAAGGCCTTATTGATGGTAATGTTGTTAACGAGAGTTCTGCGGCATATAATTCATCGATTGTTGTTAATATAAATCCTCAAAGCGGTGCTATTACTGTCATTTGTGGTTGGGAATATCAAGGCCCCGGAGATAATCAACCGTTTTATTCTGGCTCTATTACTTTAACTGATGCGGATTTATCTGCATTAGGTATTGATCGTTCTAAACTTTCCCGTGGTACAACCTATACCGCCGGTACCGGTATCACCATTGGTTCCGATAACAAGGTTTATGTTTAAAGTAAAGTACTGAATTTTTCTTCATAATTTCCGTTATCGGACGGGCGGACTTCGGTGTAGAGTTTACCGCCGTCAATTAGGCCAGTATTCCCACTGGCAACTGTACCGTTACCGGTAACAGAGATGCCGTTGGAATTTACCGTAACGTTGGTCCCGGCTATGGCGGAAAAGGTTGTTCCACTTAACGCAAGACCATTACCAGCGGTATATTTGGTATCGGTGTCCTGCGTGGTAATCGTACCTTTTGTACCGTCTGCTTTGGTGTAGGTAATGGTTTTACCACTGACAGACAAGCCGGTAATAGCATTAGAACCAGAACCAGAAACATCCCCAATTACTACCCATGCATCCGTACCACCGTCACCTTCACCACTTGAATTGCCGCTTGGATTAAGTAAATGTAAAGTTCCAGTAGCAACATCATATGTTAAGTAAACATTATTTGTTGAGTAATTCCAAGCGCCTCCGCCATGGTCTCCAACAGCGGCATTAACTGGAATTACAATTCCGCAATTTAACACACAGCTCAATATTCCTGCAATAAGCGCTTTGCTGAACATTCTACTCCTCGGTGCTTTCGTCCTATGTTTTGCCAGCTCACTGGCAACTACATAGCAGTTCCTTGCCTTGCTCCAAATGATTTTAAATGTCTTGTTCATGTACATTTCTCCTTTCAAAAAACAATTTAAAAGCCAAATATTTGTCCTTACGGAGTAAAGCCAAATATTTAGTTTTTAAATTTAAAATTTTTAATAGGGGGTATTTGATTTATGAACAAAATCTACAAACTGGTATGGTCGAAAGTGAAAAATTGTTATGTGGTTGTATCTGAATTGGCGAAGTCCCATACGAAATCGCCGAAGTCGGGGATAATGAGTCGTTCTTTGGTTGCTGGTGTGTTAGCTTCTGTTTTAAGTTTTAGTGTTGTTCCGTCAGTTTTTGCTTATGTTAATACTTATTATGTTGAAGACCCTATGCATAAAAATGGCTATAGATATGTTATTTTTGATGATATTTATGATGGTGATACTGGTGATACTGGTTATGTTTCATTAGCAGTTCGTGATTCTGATGGAGCGTTAGGTATACTTGTTTCATCTGGAAATGGTCAACCTTCAAATGCTACTTCTTTTCGTTTTGGGGCTATACCAGATGCATATGTAAGTTCTTCCGGTAGTTCAAGTGGTTCTGTTGCTATAAATGGTTTGTCTGCAAATGGCAGAACTATTACATATACTAAAACGGATGGGTCTACTGGTACCATTACTACCCAAGATACTGATACTACATATTCCGCAGGCCATGGCGTTTCGTTAAGCGGCACTACGTTTTCCGCCAAAGCCGGGACCAACGTTACGGTAAATTCCAACGGTATTTCCGTAACCGGTAACGGCTCCGTCGCTTCCGGAAACACCGGTCTCATAGACGGCGGCAAACTGTATACGGAAGTCCGCCCGTCCGATAACGGAAATTATGTTATTTTTTTATCCCCGTTTCCGGAATTTTTTCTTTGACGAATTTCCACCCAGCTGCAACGTCCTCACCGGTTCTTGTTTAGAATCTACGTCAATTTCTTCTACTTTTTTACCGCTTGTCAGTGTAACTTTTTGTTCTTCTTTGGGCTTCAGTGCTTCAATTTGCTCTTTGGTTAAATCTTTTTCAATCATCCGGCTGATAATATATTGCGATGCTTTATCTGCGTCATTGGCAGCTTTGGCTAATTCATTCGGATCTCCGCGTAAAATTTCACCCCATTGCTCATAGACGTCTTCTTCTTTTTTTAATCCCTTTGACCAGTTCTGCAGATATGCGATATGATTTTTGTAGTTAAGCTGCACTCCGTACTCCATCTGCAGGAACATGGCAGTCAGTTCTGCCCGCAGTTCCTCTTTCGCATATTCAACACTTCCGAATTTGTTAGGTTTGGTAATGCCCGATCGATCAAGCCGGTCTGCAGCTCCAGTGGAATGTCCGATTTCATGGGCGACAGTTCCATAAAATGCGGGAAGATCCTCAAATTTATGCCGTTCCATAACATGGATTTCATCTTTTGCCGGATCATATTCATTGCTGCGCGATTGGTCGAATACAATCTTAGCCTCACTGTTCTGTATCATCAGTTCCATGGCCTGATTGGGTTCGTTTTCATCCACATGGCTTACAAATTCTTTTTGTTTCTCCGGCTCAATACCTTCAATCTGGCTTACGTTGAAAACCACAAAATAATCGACATACGGAACGTTTTTCATTTTTTGCACCATGTTACCGTCTTTATCTTGAATCATGTCCGGTACGATCTGCTGTGTGTCCGGATCAATTTTATAAACCGGTTTCTGAATGGTGCCCCACTTTTCAATGAGTACGCCTTTCTCTCCCTTCCGGACATGTGCGCCTAACTTTTTTGCAAAGTTGTAGGTACACCACCGGTTATCCGGATAATTTTTCTCCATGGCAATCATGAACAGTTTAATCGCATTATATCCGTGGTAATACGGGCTTTCCTTTTGGGTTCCTTCCCTGGCCTGCTGGTTTTTGACCATAGCGCGTAAACTTTTGGGCCGGATGGGAATACCGCAATGCTGGCTGCTCCATTCAAATAATTTGCCGGTCGTCACATCATTGATGATCTGATCTACAAACTCCTGACGGTGCTGTGTCAGCTTTTCATAAGAATTTGCCTTATTTTCCGCCATTTTTTGCGTCTCCCATCTGTAGCTCTTGTAGTTCTGCCTGCCGGATATCTTCTTCGGTGAATTCTAGCGTTTCTTCCGGCTCGTCATCAAAAAGATGATCTTCCGGCTTCTCCCATCCGCCTAATATGGCAATAGCACTACTTTTGCTGTTTTTCATGTCGTGGCACCTCGCTTGTTTGATATCAGCGCAATCCGGATAACCGGCTCACTCATTTCCGTTTTCATAAATTCAATTTTGACCAGCCTGTTATCCTGGTATGCAAAAATTAAATTATTTTTTGGCTGTTGCGCATTGTCGAACGCCAGAAGTTCTTTATCGTTCTGGATTACTATTTTCATCATCGTTCCTCCATACTGCGGTTAATTATCAGAGTTACATTTTACGTTTGCTTTTTTTGGCGCCGGTTCCGCCCAGCTGCAACGTTTCCACAGGTTTTTGGTTTGAAAGGTTTAAACTAACCGGTGAATTAGATCCGTCACTAACCGTTTTATTTTTGTTTTTTTCGTCAACCATAACGTACTGTACTCTTGTTTCCCAGGAAGGAATTTTCATCGCCTTTCCTAACGCTGCGCCATCTATAGCACAATAACGGACATCCGCTTCTGTGCCCTCACGGATATCATCCCTGTGGCCATCATACTGATACGTTGTAATCTTAAAAACACCGTCCACATCCCCCAAAGACTTGATTTCCTGCCGCAAACAATCCACATCATGAAACTCCATGCCAAGGCCGTAATTCAAATCATGGGACAAACCGTTTTCAACATACGATCCAGATAAATCTATTCTGCAAAATTCTTGTTCCGTAATTTCTCCTGAATTTAATTTGTTCAATGCTTTCTGTAATGGAGCAGTACACTTTCCCGGAAAATCACGTAGATCATATCCATCAAAACTGTCATACAAATTTGTATCCAAAACTACGGCTGTAACAATACGTTCTTCAGAATAATTAACGCTGTTTTCCAAAAAACACACCTCCTGCTCCTTATTGCATTCAACAGGCGGAAAGTAACGGTTTTTAATGTTTTCTGCTTCTTCGTTACTTTTCTTACGCATAGTGTCTGATTCTTTAGCCGTAATCAGCTCCGCCATCTGTAATGCACTAATTGCACCGTTCATATTGCAACGGAACGTTAGACAGTCTTCCCTTGTCCTGTCATAAATAAAATATTCGCTGTAATAATCTTTTTCCGCTCTTTGTTTGAATTCCCGAAGATTCTGATCAAGCATGTAGCTTTCAATTTTTAGCAATGCATTAAAACATCTTATGCCCTTTTTCTCATTCTTGACTTTCGAGGTTACGTTCTTACCATTGACCATGACGTATTCCTTTCTAATTTTGTCTGGCAACGCATTTTTTGTGTTCACGCAACTCTTTATACCTGTCACGGTTTAAGCAGCCCTTAAAAACAAAATTTGGGCTTTTTACGGCTATGTCTGCGTATCTCTGCTGTATAACTTTTTATAGCGATCCTGGCAATCACAGTACGTCATAATGGTTCGACCGGTACTGTCTTTATCTTCGTAGATGCCTTTGCCATGGCATTTAGGGCAATGTTCGCGGTAGACCGGTATGTAACGTACCCATGTCAGTTCGGTCAGGAAATTTTGCGGCATTTTTATAAACCGTTCCTTTGTTTCTTCGTTCTTGACATGTTCTGCGTACTTCGCAGCAGCCGTGGCCAGATCGTAGGGATCTATCCTATGCAGATAGACCATTTCTCTGAAAATCTTTTTGATCACAGCCAGTTTACCGGCACGCCTTGGGTAGTTTTCCCTGAACATCTGGAATACCGTTTCCAGTTCGCTTTCCGGCATTGCAACATTTTCTTTTGAACCGTCCATCCAACCATCCAGCGACTGACTTTCGTCCTGGACAGGATCACCTGTCTGCGTAGACGGTTCTTCCGGATGATCTGCGTCCGTTTTTGCACTTTCTTCTATAGTACGCGCGTTCACGCGTGTTATATTATTATTACTATCTACTGCACTCTTTAAACTACTTATATCTTCGTTGGATGGATGGTTGGATAAAAGAATATCTTTATCTTTATCTATCTCTATCTCTTTATGCTCGTCACTATTTTGCACATTTTTGCACAATGTGACGCTCGTATCAGTTGTTGAATCGTCTAAACCCAGAGCTGTAGCGGCCTCAAGGCTATTTTTGACCTTTTGACTACCATTTTCTGGAGCGGGCATATTAGGAATTATTCCTATCTTGCCACTTTCGGAAGCGGGCATATTAGGAATCATTCCTGTTTTGCCCTCGTTACACTCCGTTACAGTTCCGTTACAATGTAACGCGTCACTTTTTGTTACCTCGTCGTTACACTCTGTTACATCTCCGTTACAATGTAACGCTTCCTGTTTCGTAACTTCGGTATCAGATTGTGGATCGGACTTATCCTCTGCAGCTGGAAGTAATTTTTGAGAAGCAGCTTCAAGCTGTTTCTGCTCTTCTAGTTTCCGGTTTTCCCGCATCCGCCGTACCCGTTCCGCCGACTCGCTTTCTGATCCGGTCATCTTCACTGCGTCCGGAAGGAAGAAATCCCCGTTTTTGCAGTCTTCCAAAAGATTCATCATTCTAAGCATGCTGACGGTCATCTTCACCGCATTGACATCTTCATCCAGCGTTAGGGCCAGTTCTTCTTCCGGAGTGCTTTCAATGTTTTCATAGTAAATGACGCCTTCTGTTTCCGTGGCGATGGTCAGCATTTCCAGAAAGATCAGCGCATATACTTCCCCGCCAGGAAGCTGCCTCATCTTTTTGATCGTCTTTTGCTTGAAGAACTCCTTTTTGAGTTTCAGCCAGTAATATTTTTTGTTCGCCATATTCCGCCTCTGTTAAAAGTTTTCGTCTTCCGGGAAACCCTCTGGCAACAATCCCCTGTAATCGTTTTCCGGCATATCTTCCGGGATAGGAACCATATCCGGATCATCGTCATCTTTTTGCGGGTAATCAATCAGCGTAATGTTGCTGCCGACAATCTGCATGTTTTTGATGTTCTGTCCGTTCTCGTTGGTCAGGAACGTCCGGATCCGTCCTTCGATGATGGCCCGGCTTCCCTTCCGGCAATATTTTTGGATATAGTCAGGGGATTTGTAAAAGACGATGTTCGGAAAATCAGCTTCATATTCGCCGGTTTCCTTATTTTTCCATGTCCGCGTCACCGCCAGCGTAATATACGCCTTTGTGGTATCCCCTGTTTTGATTGTCGGATCTTTAGTCAGCCGACCGTAAAGTTTGACACTGTTCATACTGGATGCTCCTCTCGGTTGATATTTTTTCGATATTCTGTTTTTTATATTTATTTTCCAGATACCAGGAAGCGAAGATAGAGGCAATTTCATGCTTTCCCTCAACTGACAGGCTGCCGGTTACCTGGATGTTTTTAAAAGTTTTGGTTTTCATGGCGTCCTTATTATTGACTTCAATACCCTTTATAGCTTGTGATATAATTAATTATTATTGCATTGTTATGACATGATTTATATTCATGTAAAATGGCAAAAAATTAGACTTTTATTTCAGCCAATGTAACATTGAAATGATCTGCAACCTTCATCACCTTACTAATAGCAACATTTGAAATATCTTGTTCCCAAGCATTGTATGTTTGTACGCTAATTCCCAGTGCTTTTGCACTTTGCTGCTGTGTTTCATTCTTTCTCGCTCGCAATTCTTTTAACGTAAATTTCATGTTTATCATGGCTGCCTCCCATCCTCTTATATTTGTTTTAGATGATTTGTTATCTTTTGAATATATTTTAACATGAATTTTTTTCATGTCAATACTCGACTTGAATTATATTCGTTAATTGTTTAATAGATTTCAAAAAAACTTGAACTTTAGTCATGCAATTAGTATAATGACAAATAAAGAAAGGAAGTATCTGTAATATGTGTGTAGAAAACTTAAAAAAAAACCTACGATATTTGCGTAGAAAGCATGGATTTAGCCAACCTTTCATTGCCTCTAAATGTAACAAAAAAAGTTATACAACAATTCAAAAATGGGAAAGCGGAGACGCTGAACCATCTTTAAAAGATGTTGTCTTGCTAGCAGAGATGTACGGAGTCAATATTGATGATTTCGTTAAAACCGATTTGGAGAATAAAGAAACATCACTAAATCCTAAAAAATCACAAAAAACAGCTTCCCTCTCCTCTTTTGAACAATCTTTAATTTCAGATTACCGCCAGCTTAACACAAGCGGAAAGGAAAAAGTGAAGGCATACGTCAACGATATAAAAGGGAACCCGTCGTTCACAGAACCTGAACCGGATGAAAAAGAAGAAGCTCTGTCATCAGCTTAGACCTTTTCCGGCATCCGAAGTGGAACAAATAAATTATTTACATGTTCGCAAAAATGATCCATTTTAGAAAGAAAGGGAAAAGAAAGATGATACAATTAGATACGTCAAACTTTGACCAAATGGAAAAAGATAAAGCAATAGAATTAGCCAAAACTTTAGGCGCGAAGTGGTCACTTCATTTCCAGGACGATAAAGACTGGTACAAGTTTAAGGATATAATGAAATCAGAGAAGCTGGAAAAACCTATTAATGTGGGTTTTGATGAGCTTTTTCAAAATATTTCTAAAAGGGTTTCCTACTCACCTTTTTCATATACAATTGAAGCTGACATACAATCCATTTATAAAACGCCGAAAGGAACGTTAATTTGTAATTTGATTGCCAATTACGAAAAAAACACTCCTGTATTACGAGTCGTTCTGGGAAAGGACATACCATCCCTTACGAAAGAAGAACTGGAAAATAAAAGGGTTGAAGTAGAAGGCGAACTGGATTTATACAGACCTTCTGCACAGTTGCAGTTAAAAGCCAAAAGCATAAACATTTTGGGTGATTGTTCCAGGCTCGTAAAAATAGCTGAATGGGAGAAAGAATATGAGGACATTTTACTTTCTGATGAAGAAGCCAAAAAAGGTTTAGAAGATTTTTACTTTTCCGACGTCGAACCGATCACCGATATCGGGCTGATCGCAGGGAAAAAGTCCAACAATGGATATAAAGATTTTATGAAGGAGATTAACAAGTTTAATGAGCCTGATACAAACCCCAAATTTTTGATATATACCCCGCAAGATACGCCTGAAGGCACGATGACCGCAGAATATATGGCTGCTGCTATCAAAGAATTTAACGAAAAAGCAAATTGCCAATGCATCTGTATCGTCAGGGGCGGCGGAGATCCGGAACAGTTGATAGCTTTTTCCAACCCGCTGCTTCTCTGTGCCATCGACGAATCTAAAATTCCTGTAATCACAGGAGTTGGACACAGTGATGATAAACTATTATGCAAACGAGTAAAATCTGCTTATGACGCTGGCACCCCGACAGGGGCAGCAAAGAAACTCATCGATGGAATAAAGAAACTACAGGCAAATAAATCTCAAGTTAAATCCAATTATTTCCCGAAAAAGACTTATAACAATAAAGACTCTGCTTATTTAGCGGAATGGGATGCCATCATCGCTGAAAAAGACGCAAAAATCCGTGAGCTGGAACAGGAAATCGAGCGTCTGAAGAAAAAAGATATCGACGGTTTGTGGGGTCTTATCTTGTCCAAGTTGAAAAGATAAAGTGATGGCATACAACTGCCCATTATAACATTACAAGGAGATATATCACATGAAATATTATATCGAATGCCCTTTTTATGAAAAAGATGAAGCAAAGTCGCTCGGTGCCCGCTGGGATCCGGAAGAACGCAAGTGGTATTACACCGACCCTTCCAAAAAGTACCTCTTTAAAAAATGGCTGCGTAACGAACTGTTAGCCCAGCTCCCTGATCAGGACTCGGAAGATTTTGGACTGTTACCTGAAAGCGATGACATCCATGCCTATTACCTTTTTTGGAGCAGAGGCAGAAGAAATATTATCGAATTTGATAATGAAGGCGGCTTTCTTGGCTATGAGATGGAATACAGCTGCTGCAACATGGAGCAATGTAATGGCGAGACTGCCGTAAGTTTTTATGAAGGACCGGCCGAAAAATTCTGGAAGGAATATGATACAGTATACGAAGAAGATAGCGATCAACCTGTTTCTGAACCATCTTTCAGTTTTAAAGACGCCTTACGCAAATGTTACGAATACAACGGATGTGAATATTACCCAGAAATGGGCGGCGGTTCACCGAAATCTTACTATGATCTATTAGCCAATCCTTCACACGACAAATTATATTACCTTGGTATGTTCGGAAATGTAAATGAAGCACGTGAATTTTTGAAAAAACTTGGCATATTGTGAAAGGCTGTTTACCATGAAATTAATCGCAATCAAATGCCCTAACTGCGGCAGCAAATTAGAATTCACACCAAATTCAAAGACGGTAACATGTGAATACTGCGGCTTTGATATCATGGTCGACGATGAAGTAAAACGTTTCAAATTAGACGATGCAGAACAGACCGGCTATGAACTTGGGAAAGGGATGCAACGCGCCCTGCTGGAAGCTGAAGACGCGGACGGTGATCCGATGAAGCCGGCAGGAAACAAAGAAAAACTGATACAGCAGCTGGAGCTGTTAAAGGCTCATCTTTGCAAAGTAACCAATGAGGAAAAGCAAATGCGCGAAGCCCGACAAAGGTTAGAAGATACTAAAAATAATAACCTAACAGGATGTCTTAACGGCTGCCTTACTGTCATATTATTGTTCGCGTTGTTTATGTATTGGGTTGGTTCCGGCTCTTCATCGGTTTTAGGATCAGACGCTACGACTTTAATAATATATGTTTTGGCAGCTATGGCCATAATCAACATTGTAAGAGAGCTGTTTAGCGCATCTAAAAGGAAGAACGCAAAAAGAATCATAAAGGAATGCGAAGATAAGATTGCTGAAAACCGTGCCACTGCACCCGTCAAGTTTGTAGTCCCGGAATTATGCAACATACAGTTTATTGACAGCATTTTAGAAATGTTAAGGATCGGACGCGCCGACAGTTATAAGGAAGCTTTAAATTTATTTTTACTTGATAATAAAATCTCGAAACAAAATTAGTAATATAACAAGCCTACCGTCCACGTAGCAGCCACGCCAGACGAAAAGCAAGGCACTCTCTACCGGTGAGATGCCGCCCTGCGGCATTTAAGCCCGAAGGGCGCAGGCGTTCATACACGTCATGCAGCCATACAGAACAGGCAGCCCCTTGCAAACCTTCCCTTTTCAGGATGCGCCGCAGGCAACAAGCAATAACGCTACACGGGCAAATTAAAAAAGCCGCTCCGTAGAGCGGCACGTCAGACATTGGCAACAATTGTGTTCTTGCAAATATCACATTCTGTGTTATAATACAAATAGAGATAGCCGATGCGGAACGTCGGCCTCCCGTACGATTTTTTAAATCCTTACAAGAAACCGCCGATTGCTAATCGGCGGTTTCTTACATTTCACGGCGATTACCGTTTCCTGTCAGAAACTATGACAGCAACAAGCACTACAAGTACCGCAAACGCAATCTTCGTTGGTGCTTATAATTTGTTTGATAATATTTCTCCACAAATCTTGCAGGTTACCGTCTGTTTTCCTGCTAAATAAGATGCATAAATACGATGACATCCATCGTCTATTAAATATTTTCCGTCTCCTAAATCATACACTTCATCAATTTCAGGAACTTTTTCGTTTTTTAGAATTATTGGTAAGAGGCTTTCTAATTTTTCTTTATTTGGGCGTTTATAAATTTTGTTTGCATTGGCCAATCCTTGAAATAACCATGCCCTGCCATAAATATTGTCAATTTTGATTTCTTTCGTGATAGATTGCTTGAATTCTCTTTTATTATTCATGAAAATTTGAAATTGTTCATCTGAAATTTCATTTTCTCTAAAAAAATCCGGAAGTAATTCATAATAGTGCGTTATAAAATTGCGAATTGTCATTCTTTTGGGAACAACAAGGATTTCCTCCGCTATTATTTTTTTAAATTGCTCAACTGTATAACGCATATTTTTCACACCTTTCTTAAAAAACAGAAAATGTAACTTATTTGTTGTCAACCCCCAGTTCACGCATCAAAGCGTTTTGTAATAAATTAGAAAAATTAATATTTTTGCTTGTTGCCAAAGTGTTCAACCAAGACGGAATTGAAACATTTTTTCTGATGGATTTAGTATCATTGGCTTTTCGATATTCCAGCGTATCTGCTTTAATTAATGCTATTGTCGCATTTTCAGGTACTTCGATATCGTCAATAGATGAAGGTTTTGGAATAACACAATTATCTTCTTCTTTATCCCATAACATCAAGTTTAATACATCTTCGGCGTTTTTATAAGCTTCATCTAACGTATTTCCATCCGTAAATGTATCGTCCAGATCTGGAAATCTTACAATAAACCCATCCTTTTCTTTGATTATTAACGCCGGATATATATACTTCATTTCTCTTTTTTCCTTTCTTACTCCCTTATATATTAGACCAAACAGGACTTTTTTAAAGTCCTGATGGTCCCTTAATCCCTGATTTTTTAAGGATGCTATCCAAAGTACCTGCCTTCACTTCTTCATCATCATGTCGGCTTACCGGAAACTTTCTTCCAGTAATTGGGCTGTAGTATATGTCGTGTCTACTGCCGTTTCTTGCCAACCTGCATCCATGCTTTCTCAGGATCCTTTTTAATTCAGAAACTTTCACAATTGTAATCACCTCTGTTTTCTAAATTGAGTCTTAACTCTACGAACATTGTACACAATAATACACAATAAGTCAAGCATTTTTTGCGCATTATTACACATATTTAACAGGCCTACCATCCACCTGGCAGCCAAACCGGAACAAAAAGCAAGGCACTCTCTGGCAACCAGATGCCGCGCAGCGGCATTTTCAGGGGATGTTTAAGCATAACTGCCAAACGGACAACCACGAGCCTTGCGATATTCTTTCCCTTTTCAGGACAAAGAACGTAACATTCATTGCATCCCTCGCAATAAAAAAAACGCCCCCGAAGAGCGGCAAATATAGAAATTGATATCCTGCATTCTTGCAAATTTGAAATTTTATGCTATAATACAAGTAGAGATAGCCGATGTGGGACGTCGGTTACCCCCGAAAGTTAGTTACTAACGAGTTAAACCGCCGACCGTCAATCGGCGGTTTTCTCATTTTTTCTTATGATGAGAATTGACCACAAGTACTGTTAGCATAGCAAACGCGATCATAAGTGACAACGCCTCATATACTGTCATAGTACCGCCCCCTCTCTTTGGGGATTGGGGGAACCGACCATCGACTACCTCTGTCCTGCATTATAGCACAACAAAAAATAAGCGCAAACTATTTTTAAGGAGTCATTCAGATGTTACGAGCAGTTATCTATGCACGTTTCTCAAGCCAACACCAACATCAGGAATCAATCGAAGCCCAAATCGCGGAATGCACGGCCTATTGCCAGCGCAAAGGTTATATGATTGTCCGTACCTATGCGGATGAAGCTCTTTCCGGAACATCTACTGCCAAACGCGCCAGCTATAATTCGATGTTAGCGGATGCCCGTAAGGGTTTGTTCGATGTTGTCATCTTCCATAAGATAGACCGGAATGCCCGGAACGAGATAGATTATTTTAATTTTAAACGGTCTATCCTGATGATGGGTCTCTCTTATGAATATGCTGGCCAGCAGATCGACAGCAGCCCGGAAGGCCAGTTCATGGAAACGGTCATGGTAGGTCAGGCGGCCTATTATTCCCGTAACCTGTCCAAAGAAACGAAAATTAAGGCTATTCCATTTGCCAAAAAGTCTCGTTTCATGGGCGGCAAGCCTCCCCTGGGATATAGGATCGTTGACAAAAAGTATGAAATAGATGAACAGGAAGCCGTTGTGATCCGGGATATTTTCCGCCTGGTGCTGGACGGTAAGAGTTATGCCTATATTTTGGATTTACTTAATGCAGCAGGATACCGTACACGCCACGGAAGACCGTTCGGCAAAAATTCCTTGCATGATATCTTGCGGAATTATAAATATTGCGGCACTTATATTTACAACAAGACCATAAAACGTCCCAACGGTTCCCGGAACAGCCACGGAGTCATTTCTTCGGAAGCCATCATCAACAAGGAAGCCATACCGGCGATCATCAGTCCAAAGGATTTTGAGAGGGTACAAGCCATGCTGGATAAAAGAAAAAACGCGCCCGGCCAGTTCAAGGCCAAACGTGAATATCTGCTGACCGGTTTAGTCCGCTGCGGGTTATGCAGCCATACGTATGTTGGTCACGAAAAGACGATCAGGGGAAACAAATACCGGTATTATGAATGCTCCGGCGCATACAGCAAAGGGCCGAAGACGAAATGCAAGAATGCGCATCTTAATGCAGATCTGTTAGAGGATGCAGTCATCAATACCCTGCTTGATAATATCACGCAGCATGACGTGGATGATATCCTTTCCGATGCCGCTAAGATGATCAACAACAATACAAAAGTCCAGGAAAAGAAAAAAATCCTGCTTGCCAAACGGAACGGCCTGCAGGAACGGATGAATAATTTATATAAAATTTTGGAAACAACCGGCTCCCCGGATGAATACGATATTGCCCGCCTGAACGATATTAAAACAGAGCTGCGTGCAGTGGATCGTGAGATTTCAGAACTGCAGCTGCTGCCGGAATTAAAAATCACCAAGGAAGAACTGATGGAAAGCTGGCAGGAATTCGTTACTACCCTAAAAGAAAAAACAGACCTAACAAGAGTTAAGTCTGTTCTTATGAGAACAACATCAGTTGTCGTAATGCCAGACGAGCTGATCATAACAATCAATGTTGCCGGTTTACTGGTGCCGGGGACCGGAATCGAACCGGTACGGGTATCTCTACCCGCGGGATTTTAAGTCCCGTGCGTCTGCCAGTTCCGCCACCTCGGCAGAAGGTATGGAGGCGACACCCGGAATTGAACCGGGGATAAAGGTTTTGCAGACCTCTGCCTTACCGCTTGGCTATGTCGCCGTACCTACTCTGTATATGGCAGCGGTTGCAGTCTCCCGGACTTTCGGCCCGGGCTGCGGAATTACACTGCCCATACATGAAAAGGATTTCTCCTTTTATAAACAATGGAGCGGAAAACGAGACTCGAACTCGCGACCCCAACCTTGGCAAGGTTGTGCTCTACCAACTGAGCTATTTCCGCAACATGGTGCCTCAGCACAGAATCGAACTGTGGACACAGGGATTTTCAGTCCCTTGCTCTACCAACTGAGCTACCGAGGCATAATGGCGACCCGGACGAGACTCGAACTCGTGACCTCCGCCGTGACAGGGCGGCATTCTAACCAACTGAACCACCGGGCCGTTTTTTCATCAAGCATTATTAGTATAGGTTATTTCTTCGTTGCTGTCAAGCTTTTTTACAAAAACGCGGCACAATTTCATGGAGCGACGTCCGGATATCCCAACTGCTTTGCCAGTTCCCGCAGGTAGGGTTCCAGCCTTTCGTCCAGCAGCTCTTCCAGATCCACCAGCTTTTTTGCGTCAAAATCGTGGATCGTGTTGGGGATATACCGGATCTTATTTTCCGCATAGAAGATGTTGCGCACCTGATTATACAGGAACACCACCTCGCTGCCCGTGGCAAAGTCCGCATAGTCCAGAATAATCGTGCAGTTGTTGAGGAACGGCAGCGGATACTGGGGGATGATGAACTTCTCAAAGGGCCCGATCCGTTCCGGCAGCTTGTCTGGAAAATGCCAGTCAAAGATGCCCTTATGCTCCAGCACGAAATGGGAATGGGGAATATGGGTGGGCATCGTCTCCTCCACCAGCCGGTCTATATACCGGTTGATCCATTCCTCAAACTGGTCCTTGTCCCGTGTGATGTAACGGAAATCCCGGTACCGCTGCAGCCCCACCTGGCGGACGGGCACATAATCAAAGGTCTCATCCGTATAGACCAGCTCCAGCCGTCGCCGGGCCGGTACATTCTCATAGGCCGCCAGCATATACTCATGCCGGAACTGGGACCCTCCTTCCTTAAACGTAAAACCATGCAGCTCCCGGGGCAGCTTCTGCAGAAACTCCCAGTTCGGGCGCCGCGCCTTGATCACTTCAAAATCTTCCGGTTTTGGCATAACGATATTCACGTACCGCAGCGTTCCCTTCCCGTTCTTCCGCCACGCCGGCCCAAGGCCCGGGCAACGGGATACAGGCTGCCTCCCCCACGGGCGCAGCCTGTAGAACGGTCATCAGATCTGCGGTTTTCCTTCCATTTTATTTAATAGATTACCCAGGGTCCATTTAATGGTATCCGAGGGTTCTTCCGCCAGTCCCAGGGGTTTCAGGTCCGTTTCCCGCAGGAACCGCCGGATAAACTTGTTGCCGTCGGAATTGTAGGCATACATATCCGCATAGGCAAAGGTCCTTACATAGGTTTCCATGTCATGATCAAAAGGCGAATGGCTGGTTACCAGGTAGGAATCCATCCGATGCACCACCATCACCACCAGGGCGCCGCAGCCCGCCTGTTCCGCCGCCGCCTTCATGGCTTCCTTGTCCGGCTTCGGGTTTTTGGCGAACATTTCATCCACCGCGGCATTGGCCTTGGTGTTGTCGTCCATCAGCCGGTAATAAGGCACATGGTAATCCATCTTCACCATCTGGATCCAGCCCCGCATATCCGCCTTGCCCACACTGCGGGCCCGGTCGATGACCACAAAATTCACCGGCTTCGTCTCAAAGGCCTCCGCTTTCGGCATCCCCAGAACCTGCACCCCTTCCAACGGGGAAATATCCCCGGCGACGCCGCTGCACAAAACTGCCAGCATCGCCAGCAGCAAAAACAGTTTTTTCATAATGCTTCACCCCCTGCCAGGCCGAAATCCGTTCTTTCTTCCAATACATATAGTCTGAAAACGGACCGGCTCTTTTACTACCTGGGTTTATTTTACAAAACAATTGTGTCAAATTTATGGAACCGGGCACGGCAAACCGAAAATCCCTGCAAGTCACGGCACGCCTTCACAAAACGCCTGTCGCAGCCGCTCGCCCTTCGGCCCGGCCCCGCATCCGCTATTTCCAGATATCCACCGCGGTCCCGTGTCCCAGGGGGCCTACCCCCAGATAGTTCGCCAGGGTCTGGCCGATATCGCTGAAAATCTTAAAAGGTGGAAGCTGCTGCGGTTTCACATTCTGTCCGTAAAACAGCACCGGGATTTTTTCCCTGGTGTGATCCGTGCCCTTCCAGGTAGGATCACAGCCGTGGTCCGCCGTCACCAGCAGTACATCGTCCGGCTGCAGCAGCGCCCACAGTTCCGGCAGGCGGCTGTCGTAATACTCCAGCCCTTCCCCGTAACCCAGGGCGTCCCGGCGATGGCCGAAGGACGAATCGAAATCCACAAAATTGGCAAACACCAGCGTCCGGTCCGGCGCATCCTTCACCGCCTGCAGGGTAGCGTCAAAAATCTTGTCCAGCCCCGCCGCGGGGTAATGTTTCGTAATGCCCCGGTGGGCGAAAATATCGGCGATCTTCCCCACTGCATACACGTTACCCCCCGCCGCCACCAGTTTATCCAGCAGCGTGTCCTCATGGGCCGGCACCGCATAATCGTGACGGTGGGCCGCTACCCGCTGAAAATCCTCCGCCTTGGTGCCCACAAAAGGACGGGCGATGACCCGGGCAATCTTATAGGGCTTCACCAGTTCAAAACTCAGCTTGCAGAGGTCATACAGCCGTTCCAGGCCGAAGCTCTCCTCGTGGCAGGCGATCTGCAGCACGCTGTCCGCCGAAGAATAGATGATGGGCTTGCCGGTGCGCATATGCTCCTCGCCCAGCTCCTTGATGATCTCCGTACCGCTGGCCAGCTTTTCCCCCAACACTCCGGGCAGGTTTCCTTCCTTTATAATAGCATCCACCAGCTCCTGCGGGAAACAGTGGGGCTGGTCGGGAAAATAGCCCCAGTCAAAATCCACCGGCACACCGGCGATCTCCCAGTGGCCGCTGAGGGTGTCCTTCCCCTTGCTCACCTCCGACGCGCAGGTATAGGCCGCCTTCACCCGACCGGCATTCAGGGACAGATCTTCCAGCGGCTTATCGGAAATGGTATGGGCCATATCTTCCCCGGTGCTGAGCCAGTGGGCCGTTTCCAGCCCCATGACCGCCAGGTTCGGCAGCGCCAGATACCGGGGCGAGCCGTCCGGGTTCTTCCGGTTCTCCGCCATCCATTGCACAATATGTCCTAAGGTATCGGACCCCTTATCCCCAAAGGCCGCCGCGTCACGGGCCCAGCCGATTCCAAAGGAATCCAGCAGCGTAATGATCACACGAGCCATCACAGCACCTCCAGCATCTGCTGCGGATTCTCCGCCGCCTTCACCTTACCGAACGCCTTTACGATGACGCCCTTTTCATCGATTAAATAGGTAGAACGGACCACGCCCATGGTCTTCTTCCCGTACATATTCTTCTCCTGCCACACATCATAGGCCTGGAGCACCTTCAGTTCCGTATCCGACAGCAGCGTAAAGGGCAGGTTATATTTCTCCTGAAACTTCTTATGGGACGCCACGCTGTCCTTGCTTACGCCCAGCACCACCGCGCCCTTTTCCCGGAACTGGGGGAACAGCTCCCCGAAATTGCAGGCCTGCTTCGTGCAGCCCGGGGTATTATCTTTCGGGTAAAAATACAAAACGACTTTCTGTCCCTTAAAGCTCTGTAAAGAAACCATGTTCCCGTCCTGGTCCGGCAAAGTAAAATCCGGCGCCTTGGTTCCAACTTCTAACATACTGCTTCCTCCTGTAACCCGCAGTCACATTTCCACACACACACGCTCACACAGAAAAGCCCTTTCCCTGTGATTCCGAAACACGTCTTATGCCTTATCCGCGGCAATGAGTTTTTCCAGGGCCCGCTTGGCCACCTTCTGGAACCGCTGCTCCGCCTTTTTATATACGCCGGGGGGCGCTACGGACTCGCTGTCCGTCCGCTTGGCCACCACGCCGCAGATGGCCCCGGCCCGAAGCCCGTGGACGCTGCACAGGGTCAGCAGCGTGGACGCTTCCATCTCAAAATTGGTGCAGCCCAGGGCCTGCCATTCCTTCAGGCTCCCCTGCAGCCGGCGCAGCACATAGCCGTTTAAACTGTCGTAACGTTCCTGCCCGGGCCAGAAGCTGTCCGTGGTCACGCCAATGCCCATTCCGAAAGGCACCTTCAACTCCCTGGCCGCATCCCGCAGGGCGATGGTCACATCCAGATCCGCCACCGCCGGGTACTCGATGGGCGCATAGGCCCTGCTGGCCCCGTCCATCCGCACGCAGGCCTTACAGATGACCACGTCCCCCAGATTGATCTCTTCCTGCAGGGAACCGGTGGTGCCTACCCGGATAAAGGTAGTGACGCCCAGACGCCCCAGCTCTTCCACCACAAAGGTGATGTTGGGGCCGCCCATGCCGCTGCTCATCACCAGCACCGGCTCCCCCTTCACACGGGCCAGCCAGCTGGTAAACTCACGGTGGCTTGCCAGAAACACGGCCTTCTTGTCCAACGCTTTGGCCAGGCCTTCCACCCGTCCCGGATCCCCGGGTACCAGGGCATATTTGGCGCCCTGCAGCATCTCCACCGATAAACCAACGTGATACAGCACTTCACCGGGTTTTGCGTAATTCTTCATAGCACAGTCCACCTTTCGTTGTGATTGATCTGACGTATTCTATCTGTTCCTCTACTCCGCAGCCGAAGCGCCGTATCCGGCATCCCCGGGTGCAGGCAACCTACAAGGCGCGAATTCGCAGTCTCTATTGTTTATTATATCACATACGAAGAGACAGGACACGAGAAATTGGGGAAAAACATAATCCCCCGCTGTGTAAAAACGGGGGATTGGATTGGAGGAAAAATATGAGTATCATACGCACCAATCTGATTTGTTACATAAAAAGGAGCTATATTTTACTCATTTTCATTATTCAATTTTACATCTGAAATCTATATGATACATTAGTCTGTATCTTTAATAGCTGACCATTGATTTAAACGGTTCTAACACCTCCCTGTCACCGGTAATTTTTGATCTACTGTCTACTTTTGCATTCTTCTGTACCATGACTGCACCATTGATAATACTGTCCGATCCAACGGTCAGATTCCCCTGACACAGAATCAACGCTTTTTCTAATTTCACACGGTTGCCTATACGCAAATCGCGATTTGCCAGAATTATGATGCGACCCGTAAACACGGTATTGTCGCCAATTGCCGCATCTTCCGCAAACGCAAGGATTCCGTCTCCATTTACATTCAGGCCTTCCGTAAGAGAGATTCCCTTACTGCAATAAATCCACCCGTTCAGTCCGTCACGTTGCAGTTCCGACGCCGAAGGCAGATCAGTCGAAGTCCAGATTGCTATTTCTTCCACAGAAAATTGCGGAAAAGCCACGCCATCTGATTTGCTTGTGATAGTATTTGCATTCTTCTCTTCTGATCTTTCCTGCGCATCAGAGCTAAGTACAACAACAGGCGAAGATACGAACTGATGATGTAAATGTTCAGGAAGCAACAACATACATTGCCGCAATATGAAACTGTTCAATAAGGAATCTGAAACGTCAACTTTCAGAAACCGCAAGCCTAAATCCGAAACCCTGTTAACAGAAACGGAAACCAGTACTTCATCATTTCCGGGCTGCAAAGAGGGTAATATATAAACTGCGTCTGCTAATTCCGTTTCATTTTCCTGTTTCAGGGCAACAGACACAAAGCTTTGCGCAATGATTTCCAACTGTTTCCGACACATAAATTCCCGAGCCGTCTCTGTTTCCCGGAGCACACTGCGCCCATAACATAAGGCCAAACCTGAACAAACCATCAGGAACAGCAGGAGCGGAAGCACAATGAATCCCTGCTTCCTTTCCGATCCTCCCGCTGTATCCCGATCGTTTGCCCCACTTGCAAAACATCTCATCAGAACTTCACTGAACGATAAAACCATTGCTTAAAAACACAGAGAAAGCAGCCTGTCTTTCCAACCCGGTTTCCGGTTCCCTCAGATTTATCACGATACCAAGTTTCTCCTTCCCTAACGGAATGGTTCTGAAACCGGTTATCTGAACATCCGGATCAGAAAACGGATTAGTTCCTGTCGCAGCGCCTCTCATTGTTTTGCGGTATAAAACCCCACCTGAAAGATACCAATTAGATTGCGTATTGTTTACTGTTTTCCGACAGACAATCTGATCCCTGTTATTGAGGTCCTTGCTCAGCTTCACCTGCGTCAAATTATAGGAAAGTTCGCGACGAAGTATGCTTTCTGTATAGCGTGCTGCCTGAGCTATTTCAATGTCCGCCTGGATTTTTCTGTAGTTCTTAAGAACCGTTTGAGACATATTACAGTAAACACCGCTGACCATGACTATGATAAGGAATATAATGTTTAGTTCTAAAAGAATTGAGCCAGATATTCTTTTATTACAGCAATTATCATGCTTTTCAGGATGCATTGTCGTCTATTTTTCCTATTGGTATAAATTCCATGCGGTTCACCAGTGTCTTTCCCGTAGTTTTATGGCGCATTTCTTTAATAAGTAGAATGTACGGCCCCACTTTCTGTGTGGATACGACTCTTTCATAATCCGTTTTGTACAGTTCTTCCCATTTGGCAGATAGCGCTTTGTCCTGCCAGGTCACCTCATCATCTTCCAGCAACGAATACGCCTGCATCATCTCATTCCTGTGCGTCATAGCCTGTATTGAATAAGAGACAGAACCGGCGATTGCTGTAGCAAATCCCAGTAGTGTCAAAAATGCCGGAATCATCATCACCGAAATAAAGCCTTCTGCGGTTTTTCCTGGCCGAAGCCTTTTTCGATAATTTTTTAAGATAGTATTTTTCTGCTTCATAAGCTCACACGTTCTACCCGCACCCTGCCGGTAACAGGTTGAAGGCTGACTTTAGCCTGTAAAGACCTGAACTTTTCATGCTGTAATACGAAGACTCCGGTTGCAGAAGGAGAACCATTGACAGAAAACTTAATGATGTAAGCAGGAATACTGCTGAATTGCAACGCTGAAGACCCAGCCGACGCAAAATCCCGTTTCTTATCAACCAGATTCGGCCTCCGATAGACCCTGTACCCTTTACGCCCGCTGCTTAATTCTACAAATCCGAGGGCAGAACCAGCCAGGGCTCTTTCCCTTGTGCGCAGAATATCCTCAGAAAACTCCCGGGCCGCGTTTTCTACCTGCACCGTTGCCAATACTCTTTCATACCCGGAAATCCCCGTATACAGTCCGGAGAAAAATACTCCGTACAAAAAAATGCCTGCCAGCCATTCCGCAAGCAGAAATCCGTTATCCCTGGGTTTCCGCCGCAACACTGCCATTTGAAGTTACAGTATTGCCTTCCGCGTCTGAACCGGTCAGACTGTAATTATTGCCGGATACGGAATACTGGAAGTCTTCGTTTTTCGCATCCTTGAATCCCTTGTTTTTGGCAATATAACCAGGCACCAGATTATCAAGAGAGGCCGGAACGCTACCCTGTTCAAGCTTGTAGGTGGCAATTGCCTGATCCAATGTCGCGAGATCATTTTTAAGTTTAGCATTGCGCGCCTTGGACCCTGCACCGTCAATCGCAGGCATCAGCATGGTTGCCATTACGCCGATAATAATCGTAACAGCGATTACTTCAATCAGGCTGAAACCGGCATTACATTTATTAGTATCCTTTTCTCCGGCTTTCCCGGCAAAACGCATCTTTTTTTTAATTCTTTTTAACAAAGCTATCCCTCCTGTCAGGTATATTCCGGCATTCGGGTCATCAAATCAAACAGCGGCGAGAGCATGACAGCCATTACGGCAAAAATCATCGTCGCTATTATGACAACCAAAGCCGGCTCTAATATCGCCTTTATGTCCCGGAGGTGTGTAAAAAGTTCCTGTTCCTGAATTTTTGCAAACTCGTCCAGCATATCCGGCAGATTACCGGAGCTTTCCCCAATACTCAAAAATTCTAACCCTGTTTGGCTGAAAAGATCACCTGACTGCATAGCCGCTTCCGTAATGCCCACACCACGCAGAACATTATCCGAAAACTTTTTTGCGTTATTCTTCATAGACGCGTCTGTCAACGTAACAGAAGCACGCAGAATAGCTTCCGGAAACGATATGCCGCTATGCAGCATCAGAGCCATCAGCCTTGTAAAGCGTATTTCCAGAAAGGAATGGCGAATCCGCCGGATTCCCGGGAAACGCATCAGCAGAGACAGAATCTTTGCACGCTGCAGCAATAATACCTTGCTGCCGGCCACACACATGCAGGAAAGAGCAATTGCATGATTCTCCAATAGATTGGAAACGGAAAGCAGCGTCTGCAGAAGAGCTGTTTCTTTTACGCCCAACGACCGATACAGATCTGCAAAAGAGGGTACCAGTTTTACACTGAAAAAAATGAATGTAAGAAAAGCCAATGTGAGCAAAAAGCCCGGATAAATACAGACATTGCGTACCAGTTTTGCAAGTTTATCCTGCTGTTTATAAAATTCAGACAGCGATAACAGAACCTGGGAGATTTGACCGCTTACTTCGCCTGCCTCAACAACCGAAACATTCATTTCAGAAAAACTCCCCGGCTGTAAGGACATGGCATAGGATAAAGGGCGTCCGCTTTGTAAACTCAGGTTAAGCCGCGTACAAATCGGCTTGTATTTTTCACTCAACCTCTCGGCGACCATTTCAATCCCCTTCACAATGGGGATGCCAGCATCCAACAACGTGGAAAGCTGTTTATAAAAGTTCGCTCTTTCCCTGTTTGAAAATTGCAAGCGCGGTTTAAACAAACGATGAAAGGCCTTTTTGTTTTTAACCCTTTCAATGTTTACGACATACCCATAATTCCTGTGGACGAAGTCAATAACCTGTTTTTCGTTCTCTGCATAGTATTCGCCGTTATATGCTTTTCCACCCGAACTCCTGGCTTGCCATCGGAACAACCGCAACGTATCAGCCTCCTTTCGCTTAAAGAAACGCTGATGAATCGGCGTCTCCGTAACGCAAGTTTTAGTTTAAAGACATGCGACAAAAAAATAAAGCGTTTTTTCGGCTGAATTGTGAACAAAAATTCATAATTCAAGACTGTTTTCAGCCTTTTTCCGAAGAAACGCTAATTTTTGACAAAATTTGTGAAAAACCTGTGAACTATTTTCCCCCTCACCTCACCATCCACCAGTACACGATGCTCCCGATGCCGATGAGTCCGGCGAAGTTGTAGAACAGGAACATGCGCAGGTAGCTCATTACCTGGTGGGGATAGGCGGCGGCGTAGAGTTTATAGGAAATCACGCTGGCCATGGAGGCGATCAGGGTGCCCAGGCCTCCTACGTCTACTCCCAGCAGCAGTTCCCCGGCGTTGCGGGTGAAGCCGGCCAGCAGCATGGCGGCGGGCACGTTACTGATAAACTGGCTGGCCACGATGCCGGTCACGTATACGATGCCCCGGGCGTGGTGCAGGTAGTGGTGCAGCTGCCGGATGGCGTCCCAGTGGGACAGGTTGCCGATGAAGATGAAAAAACCGATGAAGGTCAGCAGCAGGGAGTAGTCCGCCAGTTTCAGCAGGCTGCGGTCGGTCAGGGCCACCACGGTCACTACGACGGCGGTGCATACCAGGGGGCTCACCACGTGGGCCACGGACAAAAAGCACAGCAGCAGCAGGGCGGTAAAGAGCAGGATTCGCGGCCGCGGGCCGGTTTCCGTTTCCCGGTGTTCCATCTGCAGCGGCCGGTTGGGCAGCCCCAATACCAGGATGGCCAGCCACAGGGCGCTCAGCACGGACAGGGGTCCCAGCACGGAAAAGAAGTAGCTTGTGGTCAGCTGGTAGTGGTAGTAGATGAACAGGTTCTGGGGGTTCCCCATGGGGGTGCAGGCGCTGCCCAGGTTAGCGGCCAGGGTCTGGAAGATGACGATGCGCCCTACGTCCAGTTTCATCTGTTTGCCGGTGATAAGGGTCAGGGGCACAAAGATTAAAAGGGCCACGTCGTTGGTCACCAGCATGGACAGGAAAAAGGTCAGTCCGATCAGCACCGCCCCCACGTGCCGGGTGGTACGGCAGCGGGAGAACAGGACGCCGGCGGCTTTTTCCAGTACGTGCAGCTGCCGGAAGCCGGCCACTACCAGCATAAAGGACAGCAGCATGCCCAGTACGGGAAAGTCGATATAGGAAATGCGGGGTCTGAAAAATAAAGAAGAAACCAGAGCCAGCACCAGGGAGATGGTCAGTACCAGGTCCCGTTTCAGGATGCTTCTGATTTCTTTCTTTAACGTAATAGTATGCATAGATTAGTACCGTCCGGTTCGTTTCCGGTTGCAGGATACGGAAAGCGCCATGTGATGCAGGCAAATCTGCCTGCATCGCCGCTATTGTTGTCAGATTACCGTACGCTCAGTCGTATACCCGTTTCTTAAGTCTCTTGATAAACTCGGCGGCCGGCATGGGCTTGTCAAAGTAATATCCCTGGATCACATCGCAGTTAAGGTCCTTTACAAAGGTGGCCTGTTCTTTGGTTTCCACCCCTTCCGCCACAACTTCCACGCCGATGCCGGACAGCATGGAGACCATGCCCCGCAGCATCACTTCGTCTTTGGGTACGTGGCTGTCCAGATGGTCCACAAAGGATTTGTCCAGTTTCACAATGTTGAAATCCGTATCCTTCAAAAAGTTCAGGGAAGAATATCCGCTGCCGAAATCGTCCATGGTGACCATGATCCGGTGCCGGTGCAGTTCATCGATAAACTGTCCCAGCCGTTCAATGTTATCATAGGAGGACAGCTCGGTCAGCTCGATTTCAATATGGCTGCCGTTCAGTCCGTACCGGTTCAGGATTGCCAGAGTATCCTGCACAATGGTGGGAACCATCAGGTCGCTTTTGTCAAAATTCACGGAGATCCGCACCGGCTCCAGACCGGAGTCGATCCATCCGCGGATATCCTTGCAGACCATTTCCAGCATGAAGATATCCAGGTTGTGAATCTCGCCGGCATGTTCCAGCGCCGGAAGGAACAGGCCGGGGCTCAGCAGCGTCCCGTTTTTCTTCCACCGTGCCAGCGCTTCGGCCCCGCACAGCTTTTTGGTATGCACTTCCACCTTGGGCTGGTAGTACGGGAAGATTTCCCCTCTGTACATGGCCAGGGGGAAAGAAGCGGCGATCTTCTGCCCTTCCATCATGCGTTTCAGCATTTCCCCGGTAAAATACTCCAGGTCTTTTTTTTCTTCTTTGGCGCGGCTCAGGGCAATGGAAACATTCCGGAACATGGAGTCTTTCGTATCGTGTTCGGTGCCCAAATATACGCCGAACCGTCCTGAAATCGGTACCGGAATGGTTTTGCCATCCATCTGCAGAAGGATGGTAATTTGTCTGGTAAACTCCAGAAAGTCTGCCAGGTGTTCCTTTTTCAGGAACACCATAAAGTTATCGCCTCCGGGACGGGCTACGATTTCTTCCTCCTGTTTCATAAACCGGTACAGTTCCAGACTGTACTGTTTCAGCAGGTAATCCCCCTGATTGGAGCCATAACGCTGGTTGTAATATTTGAAATTTTTCAGGTTAAAGAAACACATGGCATACTCCTGCAGTCTGCCCTGGGCTTCAATCTGTTCGATAAAAAGATGAAGGGCTTTCATATTGGCCAGACCCGTAAACAGGTCGATGAAAGAAAGCATCCCCATCTTTTTAATCAATACGGAACGGCTTACCATCATAAAGATGAACTTGGACATGACCCGGATGGTGCGTTCTTCCGCCGGGGTCCACACATGGTCCCCCACCGGCCACATCCGGGCTGTGCCATTGGCGTCCAGCACGATATACTGCTCTGCCGTAATGGCGTGTTCGTCCGGTCCGCTGTTTTCGTCATACACCAGGGCAAAACTGCGGACTTCCCCCGTCGGCGCAAACACGTTGGGCGCCACGTTGATGGTTACCATTGACCTGGCAAGATGCAATTGCTTTGCAATGGGTGCAAAACACTTCTTCAGTTCCTGGTAGACTTCTCCGATTTCTTCTTTCTGGAGATCGATGGTTTCTATGATTTTCAGAAATTCTTCGCTACAAATCATGCTTTCGTGATTCGTAATACCGCGGCCCACAAATACCCCTCGCTTTCTTTTCGCGGTTTTTTCAGGAAACAGGCGCTGCAGCGGAATGGTTCCGGCCGCTTACGCCGTGTAAAAGGTAAAGGTATGTTTCCCCTGTTTCTTGGATTGGTACATGGCTTCGTCGCCCTTTTTCAGCAACGCTTCCGCATCCGCTGCCTGGGTTCCGTGCACAATGCCTACGCTGGCAGAAAACGGCGGTATCCCGTCTTCCGCTTTCTGCAGTTCCTGGTTGATATTGACCATTTTCCGTTCCACGAGATGGCGCTGCATTTCATCGGAATGCACCATAAATACCACAAATTCGTCGCCGCCCAGACGGCAGATATAGTCATCGGATCGGAAGCTGCCCTTCAGCACCCGCACCAGCTTTTGCAGCACTTTGTCGCCGATTTCGTGTCCGTAGGTATCGTTGATGACTTTGAAGTTATCCAGGTCAAAAAACAGCAGGTACGTGGATTTCATATCCAGGCTCGAAACCAGGAGTTCATAGCCGGCCCGGTTATAGGCTCCCGTCAGCTCGTCGTGAGAGGCCTTGAAGTTAAGGTTCGCAATGCTTTTCCGGTAGGCGGCATACAGATTGTTGTAGGCGTTGGCCAGATACCGGAATTCGTTGGCCCCGGTCTCCCGGATGGGACTGTCGGCCTTGATCTGCTCCACCGCGTGCAGGATGGGGTTGATGCCCTGGGAGGCGGTCAGCCACACCACGAAGAAGATCGCCAGGATCTGGAGGATGATGCCTGCCCGACCCAGGCTCAGTTCGTTTTGGAAACCGTCCAGGGCTTTCGTTTCTTCTGCCTGGATCAGGTCCTCCACGGCCAGCAGGCTGTTTTTCACTTCCTTACGGATCCAGTTTTTCTGTTCATAGTATCCGTCGTCCAGCACCAGCTCCGCAGCCCGGTGCATTTTTTCGTCGGGGGAAAGCGCGGCGTCTTCGGCAGTCAGCTTTACCTGTTTAATCTGGTCCGGATAGTCTTTTATTCCTTTTGCTTCCACCACCAGGCGCATGGAGTAGTACTCCCTGTCCATGAGTTTGATGGAATGCCGCAGCGCTTCCTGCAGCCGTTCCACGGCAGCGGTGGCTTTGGGGTCCAGCTGCATTTCATCGATGGCCTGTTCCCGCCGTTTGGAATTAAGGGCTTCCTTAAAATACTGGTCCATAAACCGGCGGTCGCCGTGTACGGTAAAACGCTGGGCGTTTTCCGTCAGGTAGTCAGACGCTTCCATCAGGCTGTCGATGGCGCTCTCCAGCGCGATATTCTCGTTTAGGGCGTCGCGCACATGCATGAAGTTGCTCGTGAGCCGATAGGTTGAGTAAATCATGAAGGCAGACAAAACGACGGCGATAACGATCAGCCAGTTATGGATCTTGCGAAGGGATATGCCCTCTTTCAGTTTATTCATTTTGCATCACCCATATTCGGGAAACGCTGGCGCAGCGGGCGGCTGCATCGGGTCCCGGACCTTTACACTTATAATAGTACTTCTTTACTCGTATAAACCGATTTTATACCATCTTTAGATTATAGCACAATTTACAAAAATTAACCACCGTAAATCATTTCTGCTCTTTTATATACTCTGCATCGGCTAACCAGACGCGGACTGATATTCACGGCTGCTGTCGGTCGTAACGTTATTCCTTTCTCTTCCAGTCTTTGGTGATCCGGTAATCGTCGCAGGGATTGACGTCCGAATGGATCATACCGGTA
>ONAV01000046.1 GCA_900315925.1 uncultured Selenomonadales bacterium
TAGGCGGCGCGCTGGGTAAAGATGCTGATGGCAAGGACATTTTTGTAAGCAGCACAACGACTGGCACGTATTCGCTGGCAGTATTAGGCGGTACGACAGAAGCCAATGCGACGAACTCGCTGGCAATCGGCCGCGGCGCACAGGCAACTCTTTCCGATTCAATTGCTTTAGGCAGTGGTGCTGTCGCAGACCGGGCGAAGTATGATGAATCGAATAATAAATATACAGCATATTTGGGCGATGAGACGGGCGAAACGAAAAAGGATTCTGCCTGGAGATCGACCGCAAACGCTATTGCGATAGGTAGTGATGATTCAAGTAATCCTGTTACCCGCCAGATCATCGGCGTGGCTGCAGGTACCGAAGACACCGACGCAGTGAACGTGGCGCAGTTGAAAGCAGCAACGTTTGACATGCAGGGAATTACGCGAACCGAAACGGGTACACCCGGCGCAACTGGCTATGTAGCTACCACGACTATTGAGAACAACCTTTCTGTTTCCAGTGACGGAAAAGTAAAATGGGGCAAGGGAACAAAAGCCGAAGGCGATTACTCCACAGCCGGGGGTTTCTATACACAGGCCAACGGTGATTATGCTACGGCGTTTGGGAACGCTGCAAAGGCCAACGGTCAGTATTCTACAGCGTTTGGCAGCAGTTCGATTGCTGCTGTTGATTATTCTACGGCGTTTGGCAGGAGCACAGAGGCCAACGGTTATAATTCCACAGCGTTTGGCAATTATACACAGGCCAACGGTCAGGATGCTACGGCGTTTGGCAGGAGCACAGAGGCCAACGGTGATTATTCTACGGCGTTCGGCAACGGCACACAGGCAGGTAAGCTGACGTATAAAAAAGAAGATGGCAGCGAAATTGAAGCGAAAATTGTAGGGTATACTACTGACGCGGGAGGTAGAAAATACAAGATTGTTTCTAAGGATGGATCAACTCTTTTATCAAATAATAATGGAGAAGGTTTCTACTATGATGCTGCTCTTAACAATATGACTAAGCAAGGGGATTATTCTACCGCATTTGGCAGCAGCACGATAGCACTCGGCGATTATTCAACGGCGTTTGGTAACGACACAGAGGCAAGCGGTACTGGTGCAACTGCGTGGGGCAACGGAACAAAAGCCAACGGTCAGTATTCTACGGCGTTTGGCAGCAGCACGATAGCACTCGGCGATTATTCAACGGCGTTCGGTAACGGTTCCGTTGCAAATGCGTCCAATTCCCTGGCAGCGTTGGGCGGCACGACGGGTGAAAAGGCAACAGATTCAGTAGCAATTGGCACAGGCGCAACGGTAGGCGGAGCATATGATTCTGAAAATCAACAAACAGAAGGCGCTAACGCGTTTGCATTTGGAAATGGCGCACAGGCAACTCTGTCTGATTCAGTCGCTTTGGGCAGCGGAGCAGTTGCAAACCGGGCAAAATATAATGCGTCGAACAATGCGTATAAGGCATATTTGAATGAGGATGATTCAAAAACCAATTCGGCATGGCGTGCAACGCATAACGCCATTGCGGTAGGTAGTGATGATACCAGTAATCCTGTTACCCGCCAGATCATCGGTGTAGCGGCAGGTTCCGCAGACACCGACGCTGTGAACGTGGCGCAGTTGAAAGCGGCAACGTTTAATATGCAGGGAATTACGCGCACTCGCAGCGAGAATGATAATGATGGTTATACCTATACCACGACAATAGAAGACAAGCTTTCTGTTTCAAGCAACGGTGCGTTCAGTATTTCCGGCGATAAATTTACCGTAGATTCGGATGGCGCCATCAGTGCAGCAGGCAGTAAATTCGTTGTGGCCGAAGATGGTTCGTTAAGTGCAGGCAATACAACGATTACCGGTACGTTAAATGCAGGCGATACAACAGTTAGTGCTTTGACGGTAGGAACAAAGAACAGAACGACAGAACTAATTACTGATGGCGTAATTGCAGAAGGAGAAACCGGCGCAGGTTATGTAACTGGTGGTACAGTGTATGCAGTGACAAATGCATTGTCTGAACGGATTGGTACTGTAGAAGCTGATGGATATTATATTAAAAAGTCTGCTGATAAGAATATCTCGCAGAACTTAATATTGCTTGACGAACAAGTGAAGACAAATGCAGATGCAATCACCACAACAGGCATTACGTTTACTGCTGATAATACTGGCACTACGAGTGGTGCAATTAAGTTAGGTGGCACGTTGGCAGTAAAAGGCGATTCTAATATCACCACAGAGGCGAGCGCTGGCACATTAACTGTTAAACTAAACAACAGCATTAATCTTGGCAACGCTGGCAGCATGACCATTGGTGACGCAACACTGACCACGTCCGGACTGTCGGTTGGCAATACAAATGTTACCAGCACAGGTCTTTCCTTTACGGGCAGTAACACGAGCATAACATCTGCCGGCATCAATGCAGGCGGCAATAAGATTACCGGTGTGGCAATGGCTGAGAGTGATACGGATGCGGTCAATTTTTCACAGTTAAAGAGTTATGTTTCATCTGTGCCAACAGCCGATGGTAGGGTTGTTACAGGAAAAGGCTTGAAAACAGTAGATGAATCAGAGACTGTTAAAGAATTTCAAGTGAATGCTGGCGCAGGCCTGACATTTGACGGTAGTGCGTTAATAGTAAATACGGGCGATGACTTGACGGTTGACACAACTGATAATACACTGCAGGTTAAGAAAGACGGCGTAATTAATGCAAATAGTGAAGGTATCGTGACCGGCAAAACGGTGTACGCGGCAACGAGCGTTTTGGATTCGAGAATCACCACAGCAGAAGGCAAGCTGACAACTGCTGAAGGAAATATTACCGCATTGCAGACGAAGACCCAAAACATCACCGCAAGTGATGAAACCACGTCAATAAACGGCGCGTTAAATGCAGGTGCAACCACAGTAACCAGTCTGACTGATGGAAAGGCGACATTAAGTGGCGGCGCATTAGCGGGCGTTACAACGCTGACTGCAAGCGGTGCGATTACCGGTGGCAGCCTAAACGTTGGCACAGGTACGATCAGCGGCGGTATGGCGACGGTAACGGGACTGACAGTTGGTACGGCAAACGTGACAACGGCACTGAAGACGGAAGGCGAAGTGAAAGCGAACAATGCAGGCTTTGTGACCGGCGGCACGGTGTATGGTGCGTTGCAGGCTTATCAACCGAATGGAGAGATAAAGGATGGTAATACCAAAGCGGTTTCCGGTGGTACAGTGTACAATGTGACCAGTGCATTGGATGCGCGGATTAAAGATAATGCAGACGCGATAGCGAATAAAGCTGATGCGAGCGCTGTTACCGCGCTTTCAGGAAAGGTTACTGCAAACGAAACAGCGATTGCAACTAACACAAGTGCGATTCAGACAAACACAACCAACATTGCAGCCAACAAGACTGCCATTGCAAAGAACGCAAGCGATATTGCAACCAACAAGACTGCGATTGAAAAGAATGCCGGCGACATCACGACGTTAGGTACAAAGGTTACTGCCAACGAAACGGCGATCAAGAAAAACACCAGCGACATCACGTCCCTGAGCACCAAGATTACTGATAATGAAACGGCGCTTTCCAAGAAGGCAGACAAGGCGAACACCTTGAAGGGTTACGGCATTGAAGACGCCTATACAAAGGAGGATACGGACACGCTGTTGAACAAAAAAGCGGACAAGACGGAATTGGAGAAGGTGAAGGCCACCGCGAACAGTAACAAGAAAGCCTTGGATGCACTGGGCGATGTACAGGATCTGGCAAAGGATGCAGAAGCAGTCAAGAAAATCGCAAACGATGTGGAAACGGTTGTGAAAGAGCAGGACGGCGCGGTAGCGGCAGAAGGACAGAAGGATGCGGACGAACTGGTGAAAGGTTCCACCGTGTATGATTACCTGAACAAGGGAAAAGACGGAAACGGAAAGCTTGTCCTTGGTACAGAAAGCAGGACAATTACCATGGGCAAAGGCAGTGAAACGACAGGCGACGAAACCGTTACCATGGGCTTTAACAATCAGGTAAACGGCAATCAGAATGTGACCATTGGTACAAAACATACGGTAAAGGGTGACAGCAACACCGTCATTGGCGACCCGGATAATATTACCGGTAACAAGAATGTGGTTTTAGCCAACGATACCAATATTACCGGAAGCAGAAACGTCGCAATTGGTAACAATATTACCATTAACGGTGATGACACTTTCGTAATGGGTAATAACGTGACGGCAAATGAAAGCAATGCAGTCGTCCTGGGCAACGGTTCCACTGCGGAAAAAGATGCTGTTTCCGTGGGTTCCAAAGATGGTGAGCGCCAGATCAAACACGTGAAGGCCGGTACGGATCCTACCGATGCGGCAACAGTAGGCCAGGTACAGGAAGTGGCCCAGGGTGCGTACAATAATGCTGTGTATCTGAGTAACAGCATTAACAAACTGGACAACCGTGTCAATAAGGTAGGCGCGGGAGCGGCGGCTCTGGCGGCGCTGCACCCCATTGATACGGACGACAAGTTCACTATGGGTATGGGCTACGGTAATTACCGTAGCGCTCATGCCATGGCCATGGGTATGTTCTATCGCCCGACGGAAAAGATCATGATCAGTGTCGGCGGCGCCTTTGGCAATGGCGAGAACATGGTCAATGCAGGCATATCCTTTGCGCTGGATAAAGGCAAAGGCTTTGGCACCAGCAAGGCAGTCATGGCGAAGAATATCAAGGCATTGTCGGCAGAAAACGCAGCCATCAAGGAAGAAAATGCGGGCATGAAGAAGCAGCTGGATGCGCAGGGGCAGGAAATTGCGGCGTTGAAGGAAGCCCTGGCCCGCCTGGAAGCAAAGATTGGGAAATAAAGTGTACTCAAAACCTGTATCCGGGTGTGAAAACGCCCGGATTTTTTTCGCAAAGTTGCTTTATTGACTTTTCAGCTAAAAAACTGGCATTTCAACCAGAATTCTCTTGAATTTATAAGGATAAAAAGTTATCATAATAAGGTAAGGAGAGGTAGCTTACTGTTGTATAAGGAGTGAATGAAATGTTTGAACGATGGCGTACTTTTGAACTTACCCCCGATGGTTACAGGGAGACTGTCATTGGGATTGGCGACACGCTCCGGAAGCTGGGTGTGTCCGATAAGGAAGCGGAAGCCGGAAAACAGATGGTGGAGCATATTTATTCCCTGCAGCTTTCCAGGCGCCCGGAGGTTTGCGACAAAGTGAAGGTCTGCAAACGCTTCGGAGATATTTCGCTGCGCCTGGAGACGAAGGGCGATGAGTATAATCCGTTGCAGATGCTGGAGGAGTGGAACGAGGACGATCCGGACTATGAGCGGACGGTGTTCCTGAAATCAAAGAAGGAGCAGCTCTCTTACGCTCACAAAAACGGTTTGAACATTGTGACGGTCCGGGTACACGAGGCGGGGAACAAGCAGATCCGCTACACCCTGTTCGCCATGGTGCTGGGCATTCTGGCCGGGGCGGTGCTGAAGAGCATGGTGTCCCCGGAGATGATCGAGATGCTGAACAAGAATGTGGTCACCAGCATCCGGACCATGTTCCTGAATTCCCTCAATATGATGATCGCCCCGGTTGTGTTCTTTTCCATTATTGCGGGTCTGACCAGCATATCCAATGCGTCCGATATCGGGCGCATCGGCGGCAAGCTGGTGGGAACCTACATGTGTACCACGGTCATTGCCACGATTCTCAGTATTACCATCGGCCTGTTCATGTTCCACGGCGGCGTGCCCCAGATGGGAACCATCAGCGGCAGCGGCGGCGGGGTCAGTGTGTCCTTACTGGATATGATCGTAAAAGTGGTGCCGGAGAACCTGATTGCGCCCATCGTGAACCGGGATATGCTGCAGGTCATCTTCGTTTCCGTACTGTTCGGCGTCACCATCAATATGCTGGGCGAGACGGCGCAGCTGCTGAAGGACTTTACGGAAACTGCCAACACGTTCTGCCTGCGGGTCATCACCCTGCTGGCGCAGTTTATCCCCCTCATTGCGTTCCTTTCCATGATGGCGCTGATGTTTACCGTGGGCGTGGATTCCCTGTGGTTGCTGGGTAAGGTGCTGATCGGCCAGTTCATCGGTTCCGTGGCGATGATTTGCGTCTATTCGGTGGTCATGGTGCTGATGGGCAAGATTTCCCCGGTGCCCTTCCTGAAGAAGATCGGCGGCTTCGTGCCGGTTGCCATTTCCATGGGCAGCAGCAGCGCGGCCATGCCGTTTACCATGAATTTCTGTACGGAGAAGATGGGGGTTTCACCCCGGCTGTCCTCGTTTTCCATTCCCCTTGGGGCTACGGTCAACATGGACGGCGGCTGTTTCTACTTTTCCATTCAGGCGATCCTGCTTGCGAAGATGTACGGGGTGGAGATGACGCCGGCGTTCATCTGGGCGCTCTTCGTCACGGTTGTGGCCCTGTCCATCGGCGCGCCGGGCGTACCGGGCGGATCTTTTGTCTGCCTGACTTCCATCATCGTTTCCTTCGGCGTTCCCGTGGAAGCGGCGGCGATCGTGCTGGGCATCGACCCGCTGACTTCCATGTTCCGCACCACGATCAACACGATCGGGGATATCGCGGTGACTACGGCGCTTTCCAAAAATGAAGGCATGATGGACGAAGCGGTGTACATGGGCACGGCCGAAAACGGGTGAACGTCTAATCGTTGTTACGGTTGTATGGATTTGATGGTATCTGAGATATGTTTATGTTATAATTATAAATTAGAAAAGTTCAGATAACAGTACAGAGCTTCCGGTTTTGCCGGCAGCTTTTAGGGAAAGGTGGATTCAAATGGTAAACAAGGCAGAAAATAAAAACTTTGCAAAGGATGCAACTGCTTTTACCAGAGAGGCCAACGCAGCCTGGTACAAGAAGCTTGACTTTGACGACGAGGCGGAAAAGGAAAATGCGCTGCGGGGGCTACTGGAAGCGCCGACCGCTTTGGTAATTCGCGGCGAAGACGGGCATGTGGTCTGGAACGCGGCGGATTACGATTTTATGAAAGAATTTGCCAAGGCGCCGGACACTGCCAATCCCAGCCTGTGGCGGAATACCCTGTTCAACAGTTATGCCGGGCTCTTTGAAGTGTGCAAGGGGATTTACCAGGTCCGGGGTTACGATATGGCTAACGTCACGTTCATCCGTACCAAAAACGGTTGGATCGTGTTTGATGTGCTGATGTGCCAGGAGGATATGGAAGAAGCCAAAGCGCTGATGGAAAAGCATTTTGGTCCGTTGAACATCATTGCGGTCCTCTACAGCCATTCCCACATAGACCATTACGGCGGCATCTACGGTCTGGTCAAAAAGGAAGATGCGGCTGATGCGAACCTTTCCCTGAAAGACCAGCTGGCCAGCGGTAAGGTGGTTGTGATTGCGCCGGAAGGTTTCCTGGAGCATGCGGTCAGCGAGAATATTTACGCAGGTTGTGCGATGGGACGGCGGGCCCAGTATCAGTACGGGGTCCATCTGCATCCGGGACCGAAAGGCAAACTGGCCATCGGCATCGGTCTGGGTCAGGCTGTGGGTAATGTTGGGCTGTTGCCTCCTACCTATGAAGTTACGAAGAATGAAACCCTGCGCATTGACGGGATAGAAATACAGTTCCAACTGACCCCCGGCACGGAAGCTCCGGCAGAGATGAATGCCTATTTCCCGGATTACCGGGCTTTGTGGCTGGCAGAAAACTGTACCGGCACCATGCACAACCTGTACACCCTCCGGGGCGCTCAGGTGCGGGATGCCAGTGCCTGGGCCAAATATATACTGGAAGCGGAAGAACTGTTCGGGGATAAAACGGACGTGGTGTTCCAGTCCCATAACTGGCCCCACTGGGGAACGGAAAAAATTAAGAAGTATATGGATGACACGGCAGCCGCCTACAAATACATCAATGACCAGACCCTGCATTATGCCAATCTGGGCTATACCCCGGTGGAAATTGCCAGGATGCTGGATCTTCCGGAAAAGCTGGCCAGGGTGTGGTATATCCGGCAGTATTACGGAACCCTGAACCACAACATCAAGGCCGTGTACCAGCGGTATCTGGGCTGGTATGACGCCAACCCGGTGAACCTGAACCTGCTGACGCCGGAAGCTACGGGCAAAAAGTGGGCGGAGTATCTGGGGGATGCGTCGGCAGTGCTTGCCAAAGCCCGTAAAGATTATGAAAAAGGGGAGTACCAGTGGGTGGCCCAGGTCACCAAAGAACTGGTCTTCGCCGACCCGTCGAATCAGGAAGCAAGAAACCTGTGCGCGGACGCGCTGGAGCAGCTGGGGTATCAGGCGGAAAGCGGAATCTGGCGCAATGCCTATCTGACGGCAGCACTGGAATTGCGTTGCGGCAACCAGGCGATACACGCGCCGAAAGCCGGAGCCGCCGATATGAAAGCAGGCATGACGGCAGAGATGATGCTTGACTTCATCAATATCTCAACCGATGCCATAAAGGCCCAGAACGATGACTTTACCCTGAACCTGATCGTTTCGGATACGGGAGAAACCTTCTTTATTAAACGGAGGGACGGTGTCCTGCTGGTCCATAAGGGCGTGACGGGCAAAGCGGCGGACTGTACGCTAACCTGCAGCCGGATGCAGCTGATGGGGTTGATGATGGTGAATAAGGAAGTGCTGCAGCGCATTTCCGCGGAGGGGGACAAGACGGTTCCTGTCCGGCTGATCAAATATATGACGCCTTTTAAGGCGGACTTCAATATTATTGAGCCGTAACAGTATACCGGACATTGCTAAATAGGAATCACAGGTGGTATGATTCGTTGTATTGTTATGAAGGATATTTTGCAATCTGATTGCATATTAATTACGAAAGGGTGCGTTTATTATTATGAACCTGCCAGAAATTAAAATGACAAAAACACATTATATGATTCTGGGAGCTGCGGCTGTCCTGTTTGTGGGCTGGCGGGTTTTCTCCGCGCTGCAGCCACCGGCTCCGGAAGCACCTGTTGTCCCTGTGGTCCGCACCGTTACGATAGGAGATACTGCTTCTAAAGAGACGGCTGTGTATCCCGGCGAGGTGCGGGGAAAATTTGAAAGCAATCTGGCGTTTCAGGTGCTTGGGAAAATCAGGGCCCGCCATATCAATTTAGGCGATAAAGTCCGGGCCGGTCAGGTGCTGATGGAGTTGGATCCGAAGGATGTGCAGCAAAGTTATAACGCGGCTCAGGCCACGTACCAGGCGGCCCTTTCCAATTATGAGGTTGTAAAGGAAAACTATAAACGGTATACTGCCCTTTATGAAAAAGGCGCTGTCAGTACCATGATCCGGGACGAGCACAAGACCCGTTATGACGCAGCGGCGTCCCAGCTGGAAAGCGCCCGGGCGCAGCTGACTGCCAGTGGGAACCAGATGGATTATACCCGGCTGGTGTCCGACCATGACGGGGTGGTTGCCTCCATCTCCGGGGAAGTCGGGCAGGTAGTAGGCGCCGGAACACCCGTGGCTACGGTAGTGCAGGACGGCAGTCGGGAAATCCAGATCTTCGTGCCGGAAAACCGGTTAGGGCAGATCCGCCTGAACCAGCCGGCTACGATAACTTTCTGGGCCCTGAACAATCTGACCGCTACCGGACATATTGCTGAAATCGCTCCCATGGCCGACAGCGTGACCCGTACCTATAAAGTTAAGGTGGCTGTAGATTCCATGCCGGAGGCGGCGAATCTGGGCATGACGGCCAAAGTAACCCTGAACGCGGGAACCGTTAAATCGACCCTTGTGCCTACCGGGGCCATCTACCAGACCGGGGATCAGGCGCAGGTCTGGGTCGTGAGGGATAAGAAGGTGTCTCTTGTACCTGTGAAGACAGCCGGCTTTGAAGGCCGCGATGTGAAGATTACGGAAGGTCTGTCTAAAGGCGATGTGGTTGTTACAGGCGGAATCAACAAGTTGGCGGAAGGACAGGAAGTGCGTCTGGAAGGCAGTGAGGCAAAATGAACAGTAACTGGGCCGAATGGGCAATCAAACATAAACAGGTCATCCATTTCTTCTCTGCCCTGATTGCAATCATGGGAATCTTCTGCTATGCGGTGCTGGGCCGTCAGGAAGATCCCAGCTTCCCCCTTACGCAGATGGTTATTTCCGCTGCCTGGCCGGGAGCTACTGCCAAGCAGATGGAAATGCATGTGACAGACAAGATTGAAAAAGTGGTACAGACCGTAGACGACGTGGATTATGTTACCAGCTATTCCCGGGCGGGCGTCTGCGTAATCAACGTTTATCTGAAAGAGAGCGTTCCTTCGGAAACGATCCCCAGCCACTGGCTGGACGTGCGTAATCTTGTCAATGACAAACGAAGCGAGCTGCCCGCCGATATGTACGGACCGTTCTTTAATGATCACTTTGACGATGTGTTCGGCAACGTGTACGCCATCACCTCCGACAGTTTCTCTTACGAGGAGATGCGTAAGGTAGCCAGCCTTATCAAAGACGAGTTTGTACAGGTACCGGATGTTAAGAAAGTGGAACTGCTGGGTGTACAGCCGGAGAAGATATATATCCAGGTGGACAATGAAAAGCTGGCCCAGCTGGGTATGAGTGTAGATCAGCTGGCGGCGGTGGTGCAGGCGGAAACATCTGTTACCCCGGCGGCTATGAAGCATAACGGAAAGAGCAATATCTACCTGCGTCTGACGGGACTGCCGGATACGGTAAAGAATATTGAAAACATTCCTGTCAGCGGCAATGGACGCACCCTGCGGCTGGGGGATATTGCCAGGATTGAGCGGGGTTATGTGGAACCGTCAGACCCAAAGATGTATTTCAACGGCAAGCCGGCCGTGGGCATTTCCATTTCCATGGTGGATGGCGGCAACAACCTGAGACTGGGCAGGAACCTGGATAAAAAAGTTGCGGAAATACGCCAGCAGCTGCCTTTGGGTTTTGAGTTCAACCAGGTGCTGAACCAGCCTAAGGTGGTAAAGGAATCCATCAACGAGTTTGTGGAGAGCCTGGTGGAAGCCATCCTGATCGTGTTGGTAGTAAGCCTGATGACCCTGGGACGGCAGAGCGGTTATGTCATTTCCGTCTGCATTCCCCTGGTGCTGATGTGCAGCATGGTGGGTATGTTTCTGGCGGGAATCGATTTGCACAAAATGTCTCTGGGCGCCCTGATTGTGGCGCTGGGCATGCTGGTGGACGATTCCGTGGTTGTGGTGGAAATGATCGAAACGAAGATCAACGAAGGCTGGGATCGGATCAAGGCCTGTTCCTTTGCCTTTGAAAGCTGTGCCAAGCCGCTGCTGACCGGCACCATGATCACCTGCGCCAGTTTTATGCCGATTGCCTTTGCCAGATCTGCTGTAGGCGAATATGCCGGCAGCCTTTTCACCGTAGTGACCATTACCCTGATGAGCAGCTGGCTGGTTTCGGCTACCGTGGCTCCGACCCTGGCCCATTCCTGGTTGAAAAAGGAAGATAAGGGCGGGGGAGAGGAAGCGGAGGCTTCCATGTATCAGGGCGGTTTTTACGATTTGTTCCGTAAACTACTGAAATGGTCGCTGCACCATCGCATGACAGTCATTATTATAAGTATCGGCATTTTTATCGGGTCCCTGTTGCTGGGCAAGCTGCTGAAACAGGAATTCTTTCCGGCTTCCACACGGCCTGAGCTGTTAGTGGACATGAACCTGCCGGAAGGCACCAGCCTGAAAACCACCGATGAGGCGGCGCGCAAACTGACAGAGATGGTGCTGAAAGAGAATGGCGTGAACAGTATTTCCACCTATGTGGGGGAAAGCAGTCCCCGTTTCGTACTGGTCATTCAGCCGGTGCAGCCCCGGGATAATTATGCCCAGCTGGTCGTGGTGGCTAAAGACCTGGAAGCCCGAAAACAGCTGGAAAAGAAGATCAAGGTTATGATAGAGGATCATTTCCCGGATGTCCAGAGCTACTCCCATTCCATTCCGCTGGGGCCGCCGACGCCGTACCCGGTCATGTTCCGTGTAACCGCGCCTACGGATAACCAGGCCAAAGAATATGCCGCAAAATTAAAAGAGATTATGGTGGCCAATGAGCACGTTACCGTAATTAATTTTGACTGGATGGAAAAGGCTCCTGCCGTTAAAGTGGAACTGGACGATGACAAGCTGCGCCAGATGGGCCTGACCCGGAAAACCGTGGCGGCTGCCCTGTACGCAGAAATCAGCGGTTACAGCATCAGTAAGTATTATGAAGGCGATCAGGCCATTGACATGGTGTTCCGTCTGGAGCCGAAAGACCACCAGAACATCAGCGACCTGGGAACTATGAGCATCCCTACGGCCAAGGGCGCCGTGCAGCTGAACCAGGTAGCGTACCTGAGTTATGAGAATGAAGACGGCATGATCTGGCGGCGCAACCTGCTGCCGACGGTCACGGTCAATGCGGGTATTATTGACAGCGTGACCGGCAATGACGTCACAAATGAAATCTGGCTCGCTTCGGAAGAATTGCGGAAACAGCTGCCATTAGGCGTAAAAATTGAAATCGACGGACCTTCGGAGAAGAGCGTCAAGTCCCTTGCTTCCATTTTACGGCCTGTGCCGGCCATGCTCATTATCATGGTCATTCTGCTGATGCTCATGCTGATGGACGTAAGGAAAGTGTTCGTAGTTACCTGCATAGCACCTTTAGGACTGGTTGGCGTTATTCTGGGCCTGTTCCTGTTCAATACGCCTATGGGTATCATGGCGCAGACAGGCGCTCTGGCGCTGGTCGGCACCATCATCCGTAACGGAACGGTGCTGGTGGACCAGATTGATCAGCATCTGGCCCAGGGGATGCCACGGCTGAAAGCGGTAACGGAATCGGTTATCGTACGTTTCCGTCCCATTATGCTGACGGCGCTTACCACCGTGCTGGGCCTGATCCCCATGTTTCCCAGCGATTTCTGGCGGGGCATGGCCATTGCCATTTCCTGCGGTCTGACCGTGGCTACGCTGATCACCCTGGTGGTTATGCCGGTTATCTACTGCATGGTGTTCAAGGTTAGTAATGAAGAGAAGTAAAACTGACAGGGCTGCGGTTTGACTGCAATCGCTGTGGAAAAGTCTGTAAAACAAGAATGAAGAGAGAAGGTTCTTTGGTTCCTGCACGTTTCTGAAATCAAACAGGGCTGGACGATGTTCGTCCAGCCCTGATTTTTATGCCGTTTTTAATTGTTACAGGCCTTTCTCTGTACTTACCGTATCGCTATGCAGGTAATGCAGTACAGAGCGCGGTCTTGTGTATTCGCGTTACCTTACGCAATGTGTCCTTTGGCTTTGATCACTTCAATGACTTCGTCCACGTATTTCTCGCAGACTTCATCGCTTTCCGCTTCCACCATGACGCGAATCACCGGTTCGGTGCCGCTTTCCCGTACCAGGATGCGGCCGGTATCTCCAAGGGCTTCCGCCACTTTAGCAACGGCTGCCTGTACATCTGGGTCGTTCTGTGCGTCCGGTTTGCTCTTTACTTTCACGTTCTTCAGTACCTGCGGATAGAAAACAACAGGCGCCGCCAGCACGCTCATGGGTTTTTCCTTGGCCAGCATAACTTCCATCAGCTTCAGGGAAGTGAGGATGCCGTCGCCGGTGGTGGCGTATTTGATGAAGATGGTGTGGCCGGATTGTTCGCCGCCGTTCGATACCGACCTTATCCAGTGCTTTGTACAGACCGAAGTTGGACATGATGGTGGTAACCACTTTGTTATTCAGCAGCTTGCCCCGTTCTTTCATGTACAGGCCATAGATGTAAAGGGTGTGGTCGCCGGTGACCACGTTGCCCTTTTCGTCTACGCACAGGCAACGGTCCGCGTCGCCGTCGTAAGCAAAGCCGATGTCCAGCTTGTTGTCCACTACAAACTTCTGCAGGTGTTCGATATGGGTGCTGCCGCAGTCCGTGTTGATGTTACAGCCGTCCGGCTGGTTGTTGATTACATAAACCTTGGCGCCCAAAGCGTCAAACACCGCTTTGGCAATCTGCCAGGAGGCGCCGTTGGCTACGTCCAGGCCGACCTTCACATTCTTGAAGCTGAATTTGGACAGGGAGATCAAATAGCCGATGTACCGGTTGCGGCCAGCCACATAATCCACCGTACGGCCGATGGCAGCCCGTTCCGCCATGGGAACATCGATTTTTCCGTCAATATAGTCTTCTACTTTCAGGATGGTTTCTTCGTCCATCTTTTCGCCGTTGCTGTTCAGCAGTTTGATGCCGTTATCATAGAACGGGTTGTGAGAAGCAGAAATCATGATGCCGCAGTCAAAATCATCCACCCGGGTGATGTAAGCTACGGAAGGCGTGGTCGTCACATGCATGATGTAGGCATCCGCGCCGGAGGCCACCAGGCCCGTGCAAAGGGCGGATTCGAACATGTACGAGCTGCGACGGGTATCTTTGCCGATGACGATTTTTGCTTTTTTGCCCAGCCGGGCGCCATAGTACCAGCCCAGGAAACGGCCGATCTTTACTGCATGTTCAAAGGTCAGGTCTTTGTTGGCTTCGCCGCGGAAGCCGTCTGTACCGAAATATTTACCCATTGTTACATTTCCCCCTTATGGATGATTTCTCCGCTGTTCTTCCAGATGGAATCAGCAGGTACAACGCCTCTCACACAGGAGGTGGGATAGACATTGCTGTTCCGGCCGATGACCGTGCCCGGGTTCATAACCGCGTTGCAGCCGACTTCCACGTGGTCCCCCAGCATGGCGCC